>PITV01000114.1 GCA_017577285.1 Clostridiales bacterium | reverse complement strand
CTTCCGTACTGGTCACAGTGGCGCTGTTTCTGCCGTGCATGGTGTGCTGCGCGTACCTGATCGGCGGCGGCCTGAGCATGATGCTGGAAATCGTTTCCGGGATCCTGGCCATGTATATGGCCTTCGGGGCCGGAGGAGCGGTCATCGGCGCCATATTCACGGTCATTCCGGCTGTTGTGTTCATGTTTCTGTGCGAAAGGGATGTGCCCTTCCATAAAATGGTCATCGGCATGATGGTCACCTATCTTGTGATCGATCTGGGCATGTATGTGTGGCTGAAACTGACTGCCGGCGGGGATATTGCCCGGGATGGCGGGGATGCTTTTGTGAATGACTATCTGAATTCCGGCCTGATCCAGATGATGAGCTCGGCGGACAGTCTGGCGCAGATGCTGAGGGAGACCTTCGGTTTCAGTTCTTCTGTGCCCGGTCCCGCGCCGGCGGGCGGTCTGCTGACGGCTTCCCTGCAGCAGACTGAGAATGTGGCGGTCTCTGTACATGATTCTGTTGGCAGTGTGCGGTTACTGGCGGAGGATTACACCCTTTCCATCCTGCTGGGGCTGCCGGGAAATATCATCTATACCGCTGTTATCGCCGCCGGCGCCTCGCAGCATTTTGCTCAGCGCTCCAATGAGCGCGCGCTGCGGGATCTGCCTCTGCCGGATACGAAGATGCCGCCGCTGCGGCAGTGGTATATTCCCCGTCAGTGGGGCGCGGCCATCGGGCTTTTCGCGGTGGGCATCGTGCTGCGGCTGATCTTCAGTTATGAGGAAAACCCGTCCATGTATATCGCGGGAAGCATCTTCTTTGGTATCTTTGAGGCGTTTTATGTTGTCCAGGGCGTTGCGGTGATCAACGACATGCAGCACAGAAGGGGGCGCGGAAGGTTTGCCTGCTTTATCATCCCGGTGCTGATCGTGGAGATCGTTCCCTTCGTCGCTATGATCCTGGGTGTGATCGATCAGTGGAAAGATATGCGCGGCCTTCGCGGGCCCAAGACAGAAAACGAGAATAAGGAGGAACAATAACTATGAAAGTGATCCTGCTGCGTGATGTGAAAGGTCAGGGCAAGAAGGATGAGATCATCAATGTGAGCGACGGCTATGCCCGCAATTTCCTGTTTCCTCAGAAGCTGGCGATGGAAGCTACTCCCGGCGCCAGCAAAGAGGTGGAGCGCAAGCGCGCCGCCGAGCGTCAGCGTGAGATCGAAGCCCGTGCCGAAGCGGAAAAAACCGCCGGCTTCCTGCGGGGAAAGATCATCACCGTGGCTGTGAAGTGCGGTGAAAAGGGCCGTCTGTACGGCTCTGTGACCACTCAGGAAGTGGCCGATGCCCTGCAGGCTCAGCACAATGTGAAAGTGGACAAGCGCAAGATCGAACTGAACGATACCATCCGTCAGGTGGGAGACTATGAAGTCACCATCAAGGTGTATCCCGAGATCAGCGCGAAAATGAAACTGAAAGTGACAGGCGGAGACAAGTAATATGTCTGAATACGCGACGACCAATCTGGTGCCGCCCCATTCCACGGACGCGGAGCGCAGTGTACTGGGCGCCATGATGCAATCAAACACGGCAGTCAGTCTGGTCATGGAAATGCTGGAGGAGGATGATTTCTACATCCCCGCCAACAGAGAGGTGTTCAAAGCCGCCAAGGAACTGGTGGGCCAGAGCATGGCTGTGGACCTGGTGACATTGAACTCCAAGCTCACGGAGAAGGGCATGATCAACGGGATCGGCGGTACCGATTACCTGATCGACCTGAGCAATTTTGTGCCCAGCACGCAGAACGTGGGCTATTATATCCGCATCGTGCAGGAGAAAAGCACACTGCGGAAGCTGATCGCTGCGGGAAATCAGATGTCCCGGGAGAGTTATGCCCAGACAGAGGATCTGCCCACCATCCTGAATCACGCCGAGAAATCGGTGTTTGATATCGTGATGCGCAGGACAGGAGAGTACAACCTGCATGCCATCAGTGAAGTGCTGCCGGCAACCTATGACAAGATAGAAGAATTCGCCCGCCTCAAGGGGGGCGTCAGCGGCGTGCCCACAGGATACTATGAGCTGGACAATCTGCTGACCGGTCTTCACGGCGGCGAACTGATCATCGTCGGCGCGCGTCCCGCCATGGGCAAGACCTCCTTTGCCATCAACATGGCCTGTCATGCCGCCTCCAAGGGAAAAAAAGTGGCTATTTTCAGCCTGGAAATGCCCCGCATCCAGATCGCCATCCGTATGCTGTGCGGCGAAGCCCGCGTATCCATGCAGAAGGTCAGGAACGGCACCCTGCGGGATGAGGAATGGGTGAAACTGGCGCGCGCGGCCGCGCCCATGGCCGACAGCAATGTCATCTATATCGATGATACCGCCGGATTATCGCCTGCCCAGCTGCGTTCGCGCTGCCGCAGGATGATGATGGAAAAAGGGCTCGACCTGATCGTCATCGACTATCTGCAGCTGATGACCGCGGACGGAAAGAGCAAAAATGACAACCGTCAGCAGGAAGTTGGCGAGATCTCCCGTGCCCTGAAGAGCATCGCGCTGGAACTGAAAGTGCCCCTTGTGGCCTGTGCCCAGCTCTCCCGCGCCAACACGCAGCGCACAGTGAAAAAACCCATGCTGAACGACCTGCGTGAGAGCGGATCTATCGAGCAGGATGCCGATGTGGTCATGTTCCTGCACAGGGAGGGATATTATGATGATACCATCCCCGAGGATAAGAAGAATATTGCCGAGGTCATCATCGCCAAGCAGCGCAACGGCTCCACCGGCACGGTAAAACTGGCCTGGATCCCCGAATATACGCTGTTTGACAATCTGGGCTATATCATGAAATGACCGGAAAAATAATAAAGACAACATTCAGGAGTACATTGAGATATGCCGATGGAAATGAACCCCGTTTACATCACCGGGATCAGCGTGGCCGAAATGGTGAAGGATACCAAGTATGAAGGTTTCCTGCTGGTTCGCGCCGCCGATCAGCGCACCGCCAACAGCGGAAAAAAGTATTTGGACATGACGCTGGGGGACAAGACCGGCGATGTGAACGCCAAGGTGTGGGATGAAAACGCCCAGCCTCCGAAGAGCGGGACTGTGATCAAGGTGAGGGCGGCCCTGCAGGAATACAACGGGCGGCTCCAGATGAAGATCGAAAAAATGCGTCCCGCTGAGGACAGGGACGGTGTGGATATCAGCCTGCTGGTGCAGAGCGCCCCGCGTCCGGCGGATGATATGCGCTCCGAGATCGATGATACCATTGAGAATATGAAGACCGCGGAGCTGAAGAAGATCCTGAAGGAACTGCTGGATATGACGGGGGAGGCCCTCTCCTATTTCCCGGCGGCCCAGAAGGTGCACCACGCGGAACGCAGCGGTCTGCTCCATCACACCACCTCCATGCTGCGCCTTGCCAAGGCCATCCTGCCCAATTATCCCTTCTTGAACGAGGATCTGCTGCTGGCCGGCGTTATTGCCCACGACCTCTCAAAGGTGGTGGAAATGAAAGCGGATGAGACCGGCAATGTCAGTGATTATACCGCTCAGGGCCTGCTGCTGGGACACCTGGTGCACGGCGCCATTCAGGTGCAGGAAGCCGCCCGCCGCGCGGGCGTGGAGGGAGAGTATGTCATGCTGCTGCAGCATATGCTCATCTCCCATCACGGTGTGCCGGAGTTCGGCAGCCCCCGCCCGCCCATGTTCCCGGAAGCGGAAATGCTGCACATGATCGATGACATGGATGCCAAAATGAATGAGATGGAAGCGATCCAGAGCAGGATCGCCCCCGGCGTGTTCAGTGAAAAGATATGGTCTCTGGACCGCAGGATGTATCATCCCGACCTTCAGAGCGATGAGGAACGCGCCGCGGAGAAGGAAAAACAGGCTGCTGAACCTGCTGCCAAGGAAAGGACCGACCGGCCCGTGTACAGCCGCCGCGACAGTGAGGACGCCTATAACGGACTGCTGTGAGCCTTCTGTACGGCACAGTGATATCTGATCAGGATATGATGAACGTAAAACCGCGCGGATCCCGGTGAAAAGGGACGGCCGCGCGGTTTCCTTTTGAGTTGTTCATTCTTTTTGAATCTTTGCGTCACCTGCGGCAGCAGACGGGCTGTCAGACCGCCCCGCGGGAACGGGATCGATTGTAAATAATTAAAAAAGTATTGACAAATATGCATAAAATGTTACAATACAATTAAGCCTATAGGCCTATCTGTGATTCAAGGAGGCTTACCTCATGAAAAAGAGACTGTTTTGCGTCTTTGCGCTGCTGCTGGCAGCTGTATTGCTGACCGCCTGCGGTGAAAAAACCGTCGCGCCGATCCCTGCCGTCAGTTCCACGCAGGTGAACGTGATCGAGAACGTGATCAATCCTCCCGAGGATGTGCAGTATCCCGATTATCCCGAAGGATACGATCCTGCTTCGGAAGAGGATTATGATACCGCCTACATGAGCGGAGCCTATGATGAATACGGCAATATGGTACAGATCGGTGCCACCGCCATTCCGCTGGATCCCATCGATATGCCTACCCCCACTCCGCGTCCGGCGCTGGCTTTCAATTATGCCAGAAAGGATTTCGCACTGGTCGGTCTTTCCTTTGAGTGCCCTCAGGACTGGGTGGATGAAGAGAACAACGGTTCTGTAACGCTCTGCGACACCCGCACCCGTGACGGCTACAGGGCCCGCGTGGAAGTGATCGTGGAAGGTGCTCCCTCCTCTATGAAGAAGACGGATCTCAAGCCCAAGCTGGACGGACGTCTGGAAGCGCTGCATTATGAGGAATCCTGCTCCGAATGGTCGGTAAGCGCCGCTACCGAGCGCAAGCTGATGGGCAAGGACGGCTACTATGCCACCTTCCACGGCTATACCAACGGCGTTGAGATCAGAGGACGTGTCCATCTCGCCCTGTGCGACGGAAAAGTCATTACGGTCATTTATGTGTGTCCCGCCGCCTATGTCAATGACTACTACACTGTGTATGACAAGCTGCGCTCCACGCTGAAGGTCATCTGATCAGAAACAGAGTTTTCAAAGCACCGGTTTCGCCGGTGCTTTTTTAGCGCGCTTTTTCACCGGGATCCTTCCGGATGATGCGGAAAAAGAACGGCGTTCTCTCCGGTGTCTTCTCCGTCCGAAAACTCACGGATCCTTTTTCACACACCTCTTTTTCTCTGCTTTTCTGGTATTTTCCACGCTTTTTCAAATATTGCGGATGACCGCTGTTTGTGCTATAATTTCGGGAGTGCCGGAAACGGTAAATCATCCATATTCCGTTAGTCGACATCCGGCACAATATCTGAAAGGAAAGAATACCTTATGCGTCGCAGCGGCATTTTATTGCATATTACCTCCCTGCCCGGAACGGGCGGCATCGGCACCCTTGGAAGGGAAGCCTACGAGTATGTGGATTTTCTGGCGAAGGCCGGAGTGAAGGTGTGGCAGGTGCTGCCCATCGGCCCCACCGGCTACGGTGAGAGCCCCTATCAGAGCGGCTCCACCTTTGCGGGCAACCCGCTCATGATCGATCTGGAGACCCTGTGGGATCAGGGCCTTATGAGCGGCAGGGATCTGTTCCGCATGGACAATCTGGATCATGTGGAATTTGAGGAACTGAAGGAAAAGAAGGACAAAGCCCTTCGTGCCTGTTTTGCGTCCAGCTATGAAAAGGTGAAGATCCCCGTTAAGGATTATCTGGAGAGGACAGCCTGGCTGAAGGATTACGCCCTGTACGCCGCCCTCAAGACC
Source organism: Clostridiales bacterium (assembly GCA_017577285.1). Taxonomy (GTDB): domain Bacteria; phylum Bacillota; class Clostridia; order Christensenellales; family Aristaeellaceae; genus ZC3RG03. The sequence goes on along the minus strand of PITV01000114.1, from coordinate 1,671 downwards.
AGGTATGATCTGTGCAGCTGGATGACCTGGCCTGAGGAGATCCGCCGCAGGGACAAGGTGGCGATCCGGGATTGCGAGGAGAGCCTGAAGGACGAGATCAATTATCAGTGCTTCCTGCAATATCTGTTCGATATGCAGTGGCGGGCGCTGAAAGAATACGCCAATAAGAAGGGCATCCTGCTGATGGGCGATATCCCCATTTATGTGGCGGAAGACAGCGCCGATACCTGGGCGCATCCCGAGAATTTCCAGTTTGATAAAGAACTGCATCCCACCCGTGTGGCGGGCGTTCCTCCCGATTATTTCTGTGAGGACGGTCAGCTGTGGGGCAATCCGCTGTACAACTGGAAATATCTGAAGCGCCATAAGTTTGCCTGGTGGATCGACCGTTTCCGCGGTGCCGCGGAGCGGTATGACATGCTGCGCATCGATCATTTCATCGGCTTTGCCAATTTCTGGTCCGTGCCCGCCGGCGCGCCCAACGCCCGTAACGGCGAATGGGTGAAGGCGCCGGGAAAGAAGCTGTTCCGCCGTGTGGCCAAAGAAGTGCCCGGTCTTGAGATCGTGGCGGAAGACCTGGGAGAGGTGAATGACCGGGTGCGGAAACTGCTGGCGGATTGCGGCTTCCCCGGCATGAAGGTGCTTCAGTTCGCTTTCGGCAGTGATGATACCAACATGCACCTTCCGCAGAATCTGACCGAAAATATGGCGATATATACCGCCACCCATGATAATGACACGACCGCCGGCTACTGGGCCCGCATCGATGATAAGGAAAAGGCCAATACCCGCCGCATCCTGGGTGATTTCAAGGATGATGAGGTGTGTGCCGCCTATATCAAAGCGGTCATGGAAAGCGTTTCCAATCTGGCGGTCATTCCCATGCAGGATCTGCTGGGGCTGGATAACAGCGCCCGTATGAATTCTCCCGGAACACTGGGCGGAAACTGGCTGTGGCGCATGACAAAGGAAGACTTTGAGGAAATGAAGGGGAAAGCCGACCTGCTGCACACGCTGCTGAAGAAAGCCGGAAGGACCGAGTGAGCAATATGAACAGCAACAAAGAAAAAACCGCGGAGCGCATCGTGAGCCGCGCGGCGGATCTGGCGATGGCGAAATACCATGTTTCTCTTGCCGGAGCCCGCCCGTATCAGCTGCATGACGCGCTGAGCAGCGCCGTGATGGAGAGCATCAGCGCCCGGTGGGCCGCGGATCAGGACAGACAGTGGCAGGGACGCTTCTGCGCCTATGTCAGCGCCGAGTTTCTGACCGGCCGGGCTGTATACAACAATCTGTATTCTGCCGGTATCCTGGAGCAGACAAAGGCGCTCCTTGCGGAAAAGGGCGCGGATATCGCCTGTCTGGAGGATATCGAGGATGCCGCTCTGGGCAACGGCGGGCTGGGCCGTCTGGCCGCCTGTTTTCTGGACAGCGCCGCTACCTGCGATATTCCGCTCACGGGTTACGGCTTGAGATATCAGTATGGCCTGTTCAAGCAGGAATTTGTGGACTGCCGTCAGCATGAGATCCCCGATGACTGGACAAAGTACGGCGATCCCTGGTCCATCCGCAGAGAGGAGTTTTCCGTCATCGTTCCTATGAAGGGGCTGGCGGTGAAAGCAGTTCCCTACGATATGCCCGTGATCGGCTGCGGGCAGGGCAGCTGCATCG
>PITV01000113.1 GCA_017577285.1 Clostridiales bacterium | reverse complement strand
GCCTTGGGGCGGAAGCCTCTCATGATTTACATATTATGGAACAAACCGGTTCCTGTCAAGCATTGAAGGTATAATTTACATTTATTTGACACAACGGAAACAGTTTCCGCCTTTCAGCACAGTTCCCCTTCCACGAGCCCCTTTTCGTAGACCCTCAGCAGGCCGTAGCCGCCGTACTGAACGGAGCCCGGATTCATGATGCAGATGCCCGCGTCATAGGAGAGGTGCTGCGTGTGCGTGTGTCCGAACAGGGCCGCTTTGGCGCCCCGCTCCAGCGCTTCCATGGTCAGGAGCCCCAGATCGTCATACACGTTGTACATATTCCCGTGGGTGATGAAGAGGGGCACGCCGAAGGGCATGATCAGATCGGCGGGGGGCAGGCCGCAGCTGAAGCTGTCGCAGTTGCCCTTTACCCGGTACAGGCGGGGGAAGGCCTTCTCATAGGGCTCCAGATCCTGATAGCCGTCTCCCAGAAAGATGATGCCTTCCGCTTTTTTGTATTCCAGCATCATCATGATATTGGAAAGGGTGCCTGTCGCGCCGTGGGTGTCGCTGATGACGCCCAGCAGATGGAATTTCTCGTTGCTCAAAGCGTTCCTCCTGTTTTCTCTCACAGCAGTTCACGGATCAGGGGCACCATCTGTTCCATGGCGCGGGCGCGGTGGCTCACCGCGTTCTTTTCCTCCGCGTCCATTTCGGCGAAGGTGTGTCCCGATTCGTAAAGGAAGTAGGGGTCATATCCGAAGCCGCCGGTGCCTCTCGCCTCATGGATGATCACGCCGGGGCAGCGGCCTTCGCACACTTTCTTCTCGCCCCAGGGCAGGCACAGGGCCACGTAGCTGACGAAGGCGGCGGTGCGCTTTTCATCGGGCACGTCCTTCATGTTTTCGATCAGCAGGTCGTTGTTCGCTTTGTCATCCCCGTGGTGTCCGCAGTACCGGGCGCTGTGCACGCCGGGGGCGCCGTCCAGGGCGTCCACTGCCAGCCCGCTGTCATCCGCCAGAGCGGCCAGCCCGGTCCTTTGGCACACGAACTCCGCCTTGATCACGGCGTTCTCGGCGAAGGTCTCTCCGTTTTCGTCGATGTCCTCATCGATGCCGGCCTCCTTCATGGAGATCACGTCATAGCTGCCGCCCAGCATGGTCCTCAGCTCTGTGATCTTGTGGGCGTTGTTGCTGGCCAGCACGATGGTGCGCTTCGGGGCGATGAGGGAAACGGCGTCTCCCAGCGCCTCACGCTGCAGCTGCTGCAGCTCGCGGCAGCCCTTTTCACCGAGGAGGAGCAGGCTGTCCAGCTCCTTTTTCGCGAAGGCGCGGCCTTCGCCGGTGCCCTGCAGCTCGATGAACTCGCCCTTTTCGTTCATCACGAAGTTCATATCCACCTGAGCGGTGGAATCCTGCTCATAGCACAGGTCCAGCGTGGGGGTGTCTTTGCAGATGCCCGCGCTCACGGCGCTGATCTGGTGGATGACGGGGGACTGCTTCAGCTTGCCCGCGTCCATCAGTTTTTTCACCGCCAGGGTCAGGGCCACGAAACCGCCCGTGATGGAGGCGGTGCGGGTGCCGCCGTCGGCCTGCAGCACATCGCAGTCCACGGTGATGGTGAAGCCGTTCAGATATCTGCGGTCCACCGCCTGGCGCAGGGCGCGCCCGATGAGGCGGCTGATCTCCACGCCCCGGCCGTCCTTCTTGACGCCGTCGCGGGCTTTCCGGTGACCGGTGGAGGCGGGCAGCATGGCGTATTCCGCCGTCACCCAGCCCTCATTCTTTCCCTTCAGGAAGGGGGGAACGCTTTCCTCCACGCTGGCGGTGCAGATCACCCGGGTGTTCCCGGTGCTGATCAGGCAGCTGCCGTCCGCAGTTTTCACAAAATCGCAAATGATGTCGTGCTGTCTCAGTTCATCGCTTTTTCTCATGTCCGCCATATCGGTGACCTCCGCCGGAAATTTACGGACTATTATAGCACATTCCGCCCGCCCGTGACAATGTTCCGGTTTCATAAATTAAACGGCCGGGAGCGCCGTATTCTTCCCGCTTTCCGCCGGTTTTTTCCGCATAAATTCCGCGAAAAACACGCTGCAAGCGTGAAAAACCTCCTCCGGGGGCCCGTAAAGCCGCCGCATACACAAAAAATGCAGCCTTTTCCCCTTTTTCACCGGCGCAACATATGATAAAATGAGCCGTATTTTTTCCGAAGGAGCACTTTTATGAGCTGGTTTCTTTTCGCCCTGATCTGTCTTCTCAGCTGGGGCTGCGCCGATCTGTTCTACAAAAGGGGAACGGATGAGAGCGACCGGTATTCCCATCTGAAGATCGCTGTGTGGGTGGGCATCATGATGGGCGTGTCCTCTCTGGCGCTGCTCATTTTCGCGGGGAACGGCATGACCGCCGGGGATCTTCTTGAAAACGCGGTGAAATATCTGCCCGCGTCCCTGGGCTATATCATCTCCATGGTCATCGGCTACGCCGGCATCCGCTATCTGGAGATGAGCATCATTTCGCCTGTGCAGAATGCCTCCGGCGCCCTGACAGCCGTTGCCCTGATCGCGTACTATGTCATCACCGGCAATGCCGCGGGGCTTGCGGATGAGTTCGGCATGCCCGCTCTGGATATCACCGGCACGGTGCTGATCGTTGCCGGCATCATCGCGCTGGCCTTCGCCGAAAAACGTCTGGCGGACAGAGAGAACGCCGCACTGGCCGCCGCGGGGCTTTCCGATGAGGAAAAGAAGAAGCAGCGCAGGTACCGCATCGGCGCTCTGGCGCTGATCTTCCCGCTGCTGTACTGCCTGTTCGATACCATCGGCACCGCCGCCGACGGCATCATCCTGGATGAGGAGACGGGGCTGGGCATCGGTGAGATCGAGGTGCTGATCCTCTACGGCTTCACCTTCTTCCTGGCGGGGCTGGGCTGCTGGATCTGGATGCTGATCCGGGAGAAAAAACCCTACAATCCCTTCGGCAAAGGGGAGATGAGCAAGGAGATCGCCGCGGGCTTTGAGGAATTCGGTCAGGTGTTCTATGTGTACGCCATGGCGCAGAAGCCCGTTCTGGCGGCGCCCATGATCGCCGGCTACTGCATCGTGTCCCTGCTTCTGTGCCGCGTTTTCCAGAAGGAGAAGCTCACAAAAGCGCAGTACGCGTGCGTGTTCATCGTGATCGCCGGCATCCTGCTGCTGGGCATATCGGAAGGCATCGGGGAAGCGTAAAAACACGGTACTGTGATGCGAGTATAAAGCAGAGAATATAAAACAGGGTGACCGCTTTTCACGGTCACCCTGATGTTTTTCTGCGCGGATCCGCTCCGGATCAGTCGCTGTCGCCCAGCGCTTCCAAACCGGTCACATTCTCCACTTTCTTTGCCATGATGTTCTTGACGAGGAAGCCGAACACCAGGGCACTGAGAGCGATCAGGATGGTGCTGTAGACGGGCAGGACGCCCCAGTGCTTGGTCCTTGTGAGGATGAGGCCCAGCAGCACGGGGGTGACGGTCTGGGCGCTCATGCTGGCAGTGTAGTAATAGCCGGTGAACTTGCCGATCTGGCTGCCCGTGCACAGCTCCACCACCATGGGGAAGGAGCAGTTGTGTACCAGCGCCATGCCGAAGCCCTTCAGCACCCACACCGCGTAGAGCAGCACGGGGAAGGTGAACTCGCCGTGTTCCGCGCCCGCCGCCTGCTTGTTGGTGGGCCCCACGAAGCACATGACGATGAGCCCCAGCAGGGTGATGATGAGGCCCGCGGTGATGGTCCATTTCCTGCCGATCTTTTCGGCGATGCCGCCTGCGATGGCAAAGCCCGCCACGCTGGCAAGACCGCCCAGGATGGTGAGGATCATGGTGGCGGAGGAAGCGCTGTTCAGGTAGTAGATGACATAGTTGCCGATGTAGGTGCCGATGGCGTTATCCGCCATGAACCACAGGAATTCGGCGCCCAGGATCGCCAGCAGCATGCGGCGGTTGGCCTTGCTCATGGGGCCGTTATCGGTAACGGCGTCCTCTGTGGCGGACATCTTTTCGCCCAGATCCATCTCGTCCTTCAGCTTCTCCGCCAGATCGTTCTCACGGATCTTGGCAAACAGCAGAAGAGCGGAGATCACCATCAGCACGCTGGCGACGATGAAGGGGATCTCGATGATCCACAGCCTGCGCTCCTCGGAGCCGGCGTTGATATAATCGGAAAGCTTCAGGAAAATGCCAAGGACGGTGGCAAAGGCGCCGCCCAGGTAGCCCATGATGTTGATGATGCCGTTGGCCTTCGCGCGCAGGGGCTTGGGGGTGATATCGGGCATCAGCGCCACGGCGGGGTTGCGGTACATCATCATGAACATCAGCACGATGGCCATCATGATCACCATGCCGGCGATGTTGTTCATGTGGAAGAACAGGGGCACGAAGGGGAAGGCGATGGCAGATACCACGGTGCCGGTGAGGATGAAGGGCATACGCTTGCCGATGCGGGTATGCGTCTTATCCGAAAGCCTTCCGAAAATAGGCAGCAGGATCAGGGCGGCCAGATTGTCGCAGGCCATGATGATGCCTACCAGCCACTGCACATTCAGGATCTTGTCGGGATCGCCGGCTTTCAGTTCGGCGCTGGTCATGCCGTACATCCTGTTGGCGAAGATGTCCGTCAGGAAGGTGGGGCACCAGCTGTCATAGACCTGCCACAGCAGCAGGATGCCGAAAAAGGCGAAGCCGATCTGGCAGGTGCGCTTGTAATTCAGCTTCAGTCCGCCTGCCGTTGTGTTATTCTTGCTCATGTTTTCTCCCCTCTGATAGGCCGACAGACTCCGACTCTGTAGGCCGTGTGATAATATTGATGCGTCCATTATATCAGATATGCAGCAAAAAAACAATCCCGTTCCTGCGCGGCGGAACGGGATGCGATGTCATAAAAACAGAAAAGAAAAAACACTTGCCTGACCAAGTGTTTTTGGCACCCCCAATGGGACTCGAACCCATGTTTCCGCCTTGAGAGGGCGGCGTCCTAGACCGCTAGACAATGGAGGCAAAAGTGGCTGGGGAACAAGGATTTGAACCTTGACTATACGAGTCAGAGTCGCAGGTGCTGCCGTTACACCATTCCCCAACACAACACAGCTTTCCGCTGCAAAGGGTATTATACGAGGCTTGCATGAGGTTGTCAAGCACTTTTTTTCATATTGGGCAAAAATATTTCCGCGGACCGCGGCGGCAGGAGCTCTGTGCCGGATACGGACGGCGAAGACCGCGGCTGAGGCCGATGAACACGGAAGGAACAGCGATTGCAATTGCGAAAAGCCCGCCTTTATTGTATAATAATGAAAGCATCAGTTACCGGAGGTGTTTCGTTTCATGGCGTTTGCCCATCTGCATCTGCATACGGAATATTCCCTGCTGGACGGCGCCTGCCGCATCAGGCAGCTGGTGAAGCGCGTCAAGGAGCTGGGAATGGATGCCTGTGCCGTTACGGACCACGGGGTGCTTTACGGCGCCGTGGACTTCTATACCGCCTGCAAGGCGGAGGGGATCCATCCGGTGATCGGCTGCGAGATGTATGTGTGCCCCGATATGAACGACAAGCAGACCGCGGCGAGGGAATACAGCCATCTGATACTGCTCTGCGAAAACGAGACCGGATATAAAAACCTCATGTACCTGTGCAGCGAGGCCTTTGTGCGGGGGTTCTACTACAAGCCCCGCATCGATTATAAACTGCTGAAGGAGCATCACGAGGGGCTCATCGCCATGAGCGCCTGCCTCTCGGGCGATCTGCCCAAGCTGCTGCTGGACGGGCGCTATGATGATGCCGACCGGTATATCGACATGATGCGGGGCATCATGGGCGAGGGCAATTTCTTCATCGAGATCATGGATCACGGCATCGCCGATGAAAAACGGGTGCTGCCCCGGCTGGTGGAGATCAGCAGGAGCAGCGGCGTGCCGCTGGTGGTCACCAATGACTGCCACTATCTGACCCGCGCGGATGCCGATGCCCAGGAAGTGCTCATGTGCATCCAGACCGGCAAAACGCTGGATGACAAGGACCGCATGCGCATGGACACCCGGGAATTGTTCGTCAAGAGCGAGGAGGAGATGCTGCAGCAGTTCTCCGCCTTCCCGGAGGCGCTGGCGCGCACCGAGGAGATCGCGAAGCGCTGCAATGTGGAGTTCGAGTTCGGCGTCACCAAACTGCCCAAATTCCAGACCGCGCCGGGGGAGACCGCGGATCAGATGCTGCGTCGCCTGTGCGAGGAGGGCTTCGCCGCCCGCTATCAGCCGGATGATCAGGTGGCCCGGGAACGTCTGGAATACGAGCTTTCCGTCATCACCCGCATGGGGTATGTGGATTATTTCCTCATCGTGTGGGATTTCATCCATTACGCCAAGAGCAACGGCATCATGGTGGGCCCCGGCCGCGGCAGCGGCGCCGGCAGCATCGTGGCGTACTGCCTGAATATCACCATGCTGGATCCGCTGAAATACAACCTGCTGTTCGAGCGCTTCCTGAACCCCGAGCGCGTGTCCATGCCCGATATCGATGTGGACTTCTGCTACGAGCGCCGTCAGGAGGTCATCGACTACGTGGGCCGCAAATACGGCAAGGATCATGTGAGCCAGATCATCACCTTCGGCACCATGGCGGCGAGAGGCGTCATCCGCGACGTGGGCCGCGTGCTGGGCTATTCCTATGCCGATTGCGATCAGGTGGCCAAGCAGATCCCCATGGCGCTGGATATGACGCTGGAGAAGGCGCTGGAGCTGAGCAAGGATCTGAAGGATATGTATGACAGCGATGAGCGGGTGAAGCGGCTCATCGATATGAGCATGTCCCTGGAGGGCATGCCCCGCCACGCCTCCACTCACGCCGCCGGCGTGCTCATCACGGGCCGCCCCGTCACCGAGCTGGTGCCCCTGCAGCGCAATGATGAGGTCATCACCACCCAGTATCCCATGGGCATCATTGAAAAGCTGGGGCTGCTGAAGATGGACTTTCTGGGCCTGCGCACCCTGACCGTCATCCGGGACACCCTGGACATGATGGAGCAGCAGGGCGTGAAAATGCGCCCCGAGGACATCCCCATGGATGACAGTGCCGTGTATGATATGATCTGCAGCGGCGATACCGATGCCGTGTTCCAGCTGGAGGGCGGCGGCATGCGCGCCTTCCTCAGCAACATGAAGCCGAGGTGCTTTGAGGATATCATCGCCGCCATCTCCCTGTACCGCCCCGGCCCCATGGATTCCATTCCCCGGTATATCGCGGGCAAGCAGCATCCCGAGCAGGTGAAATATCTCACCGAGGAGCTGCGGCCTATCCTGGATGTGACCTACGGCTGCATGGTGTATCAGGAGCAGGTCATGCAGATCGTGCGCGATCTGGCAGGCTATTCCTACGGCAGGAGCGATCTGGTGCGCCGCGCCATGGCGAAAAAGAAAAAGGATGTCATGGCGAAGGAGCGGCACAACTT
>PITV01000112.1 GCA_017577285.1 Clostridiales bacterium | reverse complement strand
CGGAACAGATGTGTCTGCGTGTCACAAGCCGCGGGATGCGAAATTGTTGTGGCGGGACGGAACATTTTTTGATAATAAAGGCATAAAAAAAGAACCGGGCAGGCTGTGAGGCTTCCCGGGGCTGGAGGGACGATATGATGAAAACTCGCTGGATAGCGCTGCTTGCGGCGGTTGTGCTGTGCCTGTCTGTTGCGGCTGTGGTGCCGGCATCGGGAGAGGAACTGCCCGAACCGGAACCCGGGTGCAAACTGCTGGTTCTTTACTGGTAGGGGAATGCCGATATCGCCACATCGGATGTGTGGAGCTGGTGCCCCGGAAAGGACGGAAAAGGATACCTGTTTGAGCCCTGCGGATACGGATTCCGCTGCGTGATCAACGTGCCGGAGGATACCGAGGAAGCGGGATTCATCGTGAGGACCGGCTGCTCCGATCCCGGAGGGACTTCCTGGGGGGAAGCTACAAAGGATTTTGCCGATGACCGTTTCGCGATCCTGACGGGAAGGGTCACCGAGATCTATCTGAAGACGGGGGACGGTATGCAGTATACCAGTCTGGACGGCGGGAAAACGCTCTCCGAGATCCGTGTGTTCAAAATGGCGGGCATGATCGCCGATGACAAGATCAGCTACAGCATTGCTCCCGCGGCGCGGATCACGAGCCTGGATGACATTGCGGTGTACCAGGGTGATGAAAAGCTGGAGATCCTTTCTCTTTCCAGCCTGGGCAACAAGGTGGGCACCGGCACCGTTACAATGGCGCAGCCGCTGGATATCACAAAGGAATACCGTTTGGAGATCGCCGGCTACGGAGAGAAGACCGTGATCCCCACAACGATCTTTGACAGCCCTGATTTTATTGAAAACTTCACCTATGACGGCGATGACCTGGGTGCTGCTGCAGGGGACGGCGTGACCGTGTTCAAGGTTTGGGCACCCACCGCGTCCCGTGTGGTGCTGAACCTGTTTGAGGCCGGGAATGACTGTGACGCCTTTGCCCGGGTGGATATGGAACGGGTGGACCGCGGCGTATGGCAGATTGAGTATCCCTGCGAGAGCGGCACCTATTATACCTATACTGTCACCACAGGCGTGGGAACGCAGGAGGCTGTGGATCCCTACGCGCGGGCTGCCGGCGTAAACGGAGAACGCGGAATGGTGATCGACCTGAACACAACAGATCCGGAGGGCTTTGATGCCGATGCCATGTATTCCGGCATCATGCGTTATGATGAAGCGGTCATCTGGGAAGTGCATGTGCGGGATTTCTCCATCGCTATGAACGGAACACAGTATCCGGGAAAATATCTGGCCTTTACCGAGACGGGCCTTACGAATGGAAGCGGTGTTCCTGTGGGCATGGACTATCTGCAGTTACTGGGCATCACCCACGTGCATCTGCAGCCGGTGTATGATTATGCCACAGTGGATGAAAGCAGATGCGAGGATTTCAACTGGGGCTATGATCCCAAGAATTACAATGTGCCCGAAGGCAACTACTCTACAGATCCCTTCCACGGGGAAGTGAGGATCAATGAGTTCAAGCAGATGGTGCAGGCTATACACAGCAGCGGTATGGGCGTGATCATGGATGTGGTATACAATCACACCTATGACGCCAATGCCAATCTGAACAGGATCGTGCCTTACTACTACTACCGCTATAACGCCTCCGGTGACAATTCCAACGGCTCCGGCTGCGGAAATGAGACCGCCTCCGACCGTGTGATGTTCCGCAAATTCATGATCGATTCTGTCACCTACTGGGCAAAGGAGTACCATATCGACGGCTTCCGGTTCGATCTGATGGCCCTGCATGATATCGATACCATGCAGATGATCGAACAGGCGCTGCATGCTATCAACCCCTGCTGCATCATCTACGGCGAGGGCTGGACGGGCGGTACCAGCGCGCTGAACACCAACAAACAGACGACACAGGCCAATATCAGCAAGATCAAGCCCTCGGAGGGGGCAATCGGCGGGATCAGCGTGTTCAATGACGCGATCCGTGACGGATTGAAGGGCAGCGTGTTCGACACGAAGGAGACGGGCTATATCAGCGGAAGCGTTACCCGGATGAATGCCTTCAAGGTGCTGCACGGCATGACCGGCGGCGTGAAGAACACCTATGTGTCCTGGAAGGCGGCGGACGCAGGTGTCATCAACTATATGAGCTGCCATGACAACCTGACGCTGTTCGACAAGCTCACCCTGTCCTGCCCCGGCGCGACGGAAGCGGATATCGCAGCCATGTACCGTCTGGGTGCCGCGTGTGTGTTCCTAGGCCGCGGCACGCCCTTCATGCTGGCGGGCGAAGAAATGATGCGCACCAAGCAGGGAGATTCCAACAGCTACAAGTCCTCTGATGAGATCAATCATATTGACTGGGAGAGCCTGGTACCCGGCGGCGCGGCTTATGAAATGAGCGCGTATTATCAGCAGCTGATCGCCCTGAGGAAGGCGCATCCCTACCTGACCTGCGGTGATATAAAGGGAGAAGTGCTTACAAATTACGCGCTGGCGATCACCTGGTCGGTGGAAGGCGAGCCGGTTGCATACGCTGTCATCAATCCCAACAGAGCGATCATGAACAACACGCTGCCGGAAGGAAACTTCACCTACGTGTACGGCGGTGAGGGAGAAGTGAGCGGCAGTGTGCCCGTTCCCGGCATGACATGGGTGCTGCTGGAAGTGAACAGATAATACGGATAACGAAAAAAACAGCGAACTGAAAAAAGAGTATAAACAGACGAGGCCTCCCACAGTATCTTCCGCAGGAGGCCTCGTTTTTTGATCCTTTATGCTGTTTCTACTCTCTGCTGCCGTTTTCGCGCTTCGCGGTATCCCGCGCGGATGACAGATACTGCAGTATGTGCTCCTTCAGTTTTTCTGCAGCCGGGCCCGCGGCATCAGCCCGGTAGGCCAGCGCGATGGTGCGGGAGGAGGGAGGATCCAGTTCCAGCGTTCTGATCCCGTCCCTGTGTCCTTCCAGCAGCAGCTCGGGCAGGATGGAGATGCCCAGCCCCTGCCTGACCATGGCGATGATGGCGTAGTCATCAGTGGTGGTGTAGCGTATCTTTGCTTTCGCGCCCGCTCCCCGTATGGCATCCATGGCATCCTGGGCGCTGCTGGCGCGCAGTGAAATGAAATCATCCCGGCCGATCTCGCTGAGGGGATAACTTTCCCGGCCGGCAAAACGGTGATCCTCAGGCAGCACGGCCAGAAGACGGTCCGCGGCCAGCGGAATGACCTCGCAGCCCTCCGGCGCGGGAAGACGCACGAATCCGATATCGATCTTTCCCTCTTTCAGCCACTGATCCACATCATAATAGTCGCCGTTCAGCAGCTGAAAGCGGATGCGGGGGTATTTTTCTCCGAAACTTTTGATGATGCCGGGAAGCCAGTGGGTGGCGACAGAGGTGAAGCTGCCGACACGCACCGTTCCTTCATCCATGCCCAGTATATCCGCGGCGGTCTGCTGCAGACGCTCTTCCGCGGCCAGCATTTCCCGCACCCGGGGCAGCAGACGCGTGCCGGCATCTGTCAGACGCACGCCGGCCCGGGAACGTATGAGCAGGGAGAATCCCAGCTCCTGCTCCAGCGTATTCAGCATATGACTGCCGGCCGACTGGCTGTAACCCAGTTCAGCGGCGGCAAGCGACAGGGAAGAACGTTCCGCGGTGAGCATAAACAGTTTGTATTTGACGGTATCCATGATCCCTCCGGAGATAATATTCATATTAGTATTATTATATATGCAGAAATTTCATATTGCAAGCAAAAGTGTTGATTTCGATTGTATACAATACTATACTGTGGAAGTATTTTCTGAAGGAGGGGCATTTTCATTATGGAAATGAATGTTACCGAACTGATCGTATTTATCATTTATCTGCTTTTCATGCTGGGTATCGGTTTTTTCTTTTTCTTCAAAAAAAAGAACGCCGGTGAAAAGGATTACTTCCTGGGCGGCCGCAAACAGGGCGCATGGGTATCCGCTCTGAGCGCCGGCGCTTCCGATATGAGCGCCTGGGTGCTGATGGGCCTGCCCGCTTCCATTTATCTGTACGGCTTGGGAGAGACTTGGATCGCCATCGGTCTGCTGATCGGCTACGCCCTCAGCTGGATCATTGAAGCGCCCCGTCTCCGCCGGTTCAGCATTGTGGCGGATGACTCCATCACCATTCCCCAGTACCTCACCAACCGTTTCAAGAGCAGCAGCAAGGCACTGCAGGTGGTATGCGCCGTCATCTTCCTGGTGGCCTACACCGTGTATGCCGCTTCTTCCATCAACGCCTGCGGCAAACTGTTCAATCAGGTGATCGGCATGGATACCAGCCTGGCTATGGTCATAGCGGCTGTTATCATCATCGGCTACACCTTCATGGGCGGTTTCAGCGCCGTGTGCGTGACCGACTTCTTCCAGGGTCTGCTCATGCTGGGCGCCCTACTGCTGACCCCGATCTTTGCTCTGGGCATCACTGAATTCGGTGCCGCCGCTGACGCGAACAAAGTGTTCCCTGATGGATTCTGGAACATGACCGGCAGCTGGAAATCCATTGCTTCCGGCCTGGGCTGGGGCATCGGTTACTTCGGCATGCCGCATATCATCATCCGCTTTATGGCTGTTCGCAGTCAGAAGGAACTGAAAAAGTCCTCTGTCATCGGTATCAGCTGGACAGCCCTGATCCTGCTCTTCTCCTGCGCTGCCGCCATTGCCGGCCGGTTCCTGCTGGGCAATATCGAAAGCAGTGACACCGTGTTCATTCAGATGACCCGCAGGATCTTCCCCCCGGTCATCTCAGGCATCGTGCTTTCCGCTATCCTGGCTGCTTCCATGAGCACCGCCGACAGCCAGCTGCTGGCTTCCGCTTCCGCTTTCTCCAGTGATGTGTACAAGCCCATCATCCGCAAGAACAAGGCCTCTGACAAGGAGATCCTGTGGGTGAGCCGCATCGTGGTGGCGGTCATTGCCGTGATCGCACTGGGCATCGCCATCTTCCCGCAGATCACTTCCGTTCAGGCCGCTGCCGAGACCAGCGCGACTGTCAGCCGTCTGAAGGCCGCTACCGAGTCCATCATGAGCCTGGTCTCCAATGCGTGGGGCATCTTCGGCGCCGCCTTCGGCCCCGCCATCATGCTGAGCCTGTTCTGGAAGCGCTTCAATTTCGCCGGCGCTACCGCCGGTATCATTGCCGGCGCCGCGACCGACATCCTGTGGCTGATCTTCCTCAGTGATCTGGGCATTTACGAGATCATTCCCGGCGCTCTCGTAGGTCTGGCTGTATCCGTCATCGTATCTCTGCTCACAAAGAAGCCTTCCAAAGAAGTGGAGGAACTGTACGAGACCGCGAAGAACTATACCGATCCCGAACAATAAGGAAAGTTCTGAAAAGCGCCATATGAACAATACCCCGTGCGCAATGCAGCGTACGGGGTATTCTGTATGTGTTGTTTCCCGTGAAGAATCAGTTCATCGTTTCGCTGATCTCATCAAAGCATTTTTTTACGGCACCGCGAACGCCAAGAATCTGCAGATCGGTCACCCGTGACTGCAGAGCGTAACAGAATTCCTCATCTGAAAGGATGTCCCACCCCCAGAATTCTCTGTCACCGAACACGGCATAGACAAGGCTGTCGGCTGTCATATCGGGGGAAAGGCCGGTGAACAGGGCCAGCGCGTCCTCCTTTTCCCGGATATCGTCATGAGGACCGGCAAAGAGCATCAGCATCATGGCAAGCCCCAGCATCAGGCAGGGCGTGTTCTCTTTGATAAAGGGCATGGCCCAGTCTTTACAGAATGAAATGCAGCAGGGCAGACGCGTGATGACAGCGTCCCGTGAGAGTTCCAGTTTCTGGCTCAGGGTGAGGGCCATATCCTGCACATCCTCCCGCTTTCCCTGCAGCCGGGGCATGATCTCGTGCAGCAGCATATGCCCGTACAGGCGGCGGAAATCATCATCGCGCATCACTTCACGCACGCTTTTGATGCCCGCGAGGTAGGCACCGGGCATCAGCAGGGCATCTATCATGCCCTCACAGACAGCAGACTGCTGATTCTGGATATCGCTCAAAACAGATCCCTCCCGTGCTGGATTTTACGCCTTATTCTACCAAACAAAAAATGAACTGTAAAGCATTTCCGGCAGGATTTCAGGAACAGGAAGAGAATATATAAAAGATGTGTGATTATACACTTCCGGAGGATGATTTATGACTTATGTGCCCGCCCGAGCCACCGGCGCCCAGCAGCGTTTGACGGTGCTGTATGCTCTGGACCAGATGGGCCCGTGCTATGATATGCAGCTTCTGCAGTTCCTGTGCGATGAGGAACTGATGAATTATTTTGATATGATGTTCGCACTGGTGGATCTGTGCCGGGAGGGACAGGCTGTCAGAACGCATCTGGTGAGCAGTAACCTGTATGAAGTGACGCCTGCCGGAAGGGAGACGCTCAGCCTGTGCGCATCGCATCTGCCTGAAAGCGTCAAGCAGCAGATCGACCGGAAAGCACCGGAAATGCGTGCCAGATTCCGCCGGGAGCAGGAGTGTGCCGCGGATTATGAGAAAACGGAGCGCGGTGACTACCGGCTGGATATGTATGTGATGGAACACGCCATGGAGATGGTGAAGATCACCCTGTCACTGCCCGATGAAGGAACCGCCATGGAACTGAAGCAGAGGTGGAACAGGGTGGGCAGCGATGTGTATGCCTATATGATGAGCCGTCTCGCGGAGGATGAGCCGTGAGCGTATGGACAGTCATTCTCTGCGGCGGAAAAGGCAGCCGCATGGGAGCGGGCATGAACAAGACCCTGCTGAACGCCGGCGGCACGCCTGTGTTTGTCAGGAGCATGCGGGCTTTCAGACCCTTCAGTGACGGCATCCTTCTGGTGACAGGAGAGGGCGAAGAACAGGAATTCTTAGAGTATGCACGCGCATTTGACTGCGTGCCGGACCGTATCTGCGAAGGCGGCAGGGAACGCCGGGACAGCGTGCTGAATGCTTTGCGCCAGCTGCCGGAGGACTGCGAATTTGTCCTGATCCATGACGGGGCCAGATGCTTCGTGACATCTGATGTCATTGATCGCGCGCTGGATAGCGCGAGAAGATACGGCAGCGGCGTGGCGGCTGTTCCGTCGGCGGATACTGTCAAACAGGTGGATGAAGGGGAATGGGTGACAGGCACACCGGACCGTTCCGCTCTCCGCATCATTCAAACGCCCCAGGTGTTCCGCCGCGCGGAACTGCTCAGGGCATATGAGGTTTGCGGGGATATGCCGGCCACCGATGATGCCTATCTGATGGAGCAGGCCGGGTTCCAGGTGCACCTGACACAGGGTTCCGCGGAGAATATCAAGCTGACTTATCCGGAGGATATGAAGAGATTGAATGACAGCGTAAGCCGGCTGCCGCGCATCGGGCAGGGCTATGATGCCCACCGGCTGGTCGAGGGGCGCAAGCTGATCCTCTGCGGGGTGGAGATCCCGTATGAAAAGGGGCTGCTGGGGCAC
>PITV01000111.1 GCA_017577285.1 Clostridiales bacterium | reverse complement strand
AGATAACAATGCATGCCTGTGCTGCTTTCCCCCATACATTGCTGTATACCACGATCCTGCGGTTCAGCATGAACAATCCGCCGGTGATCATTCCCAGTTCCTTTATCAGGATCATCACAAGCGCGATCCAGAAAAACCAGGAACGGATATATACTGCCAGGGAAAACATTACGCTGATGACCATCAGTTTGTCGGCAAGCGGATCAAAAAGTTTGCCGAAATCTGTTACCATATCAAACTTTCTCGCGATATATCCGTCCGCCACATCAGTCAGACTGGCAACGGCAAATATGATCAATGCCCAGATATGAAAGTTGCAGCCCTCTATATTAACAAGATCTTCTTTCACATTGAAGAAAACAAGCCAGTATACAGGTATCAATGCCATTCGGATCATTGTCATGACATTCGGGATATTCAGTATCTTTTTACGTTTGCTCAATTTGTTTCACCTCCGGATACACAGAGGATATTATATCAAAACAAGCACCGCATTTCAATCTTTTTCTACTGCAATAATACGATTCTTAAATCATTTTACACACTTGTGTTCAAAGAACGCGCATACGAATACAGCAATGGAATTCCAGTAGATCGCAACTTCATTGGTATCTGCTGAAAACGTCTCATCGACATAATACTTTGCCGCAGGCGTTTCATTTCCAAGTTTCTGTCTGGTCTGGGGGTAGCAGTACTTATTGTTCGGCCCTCCGGATACGAATCCGGGGATCGGCTGTTCCACATCATCAGAAGCACAGGCTCGGTGGTGCGGATTCATGAAAGGCTTTTCTCCAACACCTGTAACAAAGCATGTATCAACAGCATTCATACCGAAAAGATAATTCAACTGATCAAGGGCTTTGTTCAAATATGCCGGTTCGCCTGTGATCATATATGCACAGATCAGTACGCAGGCTCCGTTCATGATGCCCATTGTGCTTCCCCAAACATAGCCGTCTTTTGTAATACATGTTCCATAGCCGGAACGTTCACAGATACCAGCCACACGATCAGCAGCGCATATAAACTTTTCTTTTATCGCGAAATACATAGAATCCGGTATTTTTTCTTTCAATTCCATCAGACATTTCATGGATGCGAACCCGGATACATCACTCCAGCCGAACGTTGAAATATTCTGCAGTTCTATGAACAGTTCATTCATCTTTTGAAGATACCGTTCTTCACCTGTAATGGAATACAGTTCACTCGCCGCCCACAGGATCTCATCTTTTCCGTTCCAGTCTCCATAACCGCCTGTATGTATATCCGCTGGATTCTTAAACGGAACAAATCCCGGATTGTTTTCCAGCCAGTCCCATGCTCTGACAGATGCGTCCAAGAGCTTCGCGGAAAAATCTCCGTCTATGCCGCTCCATGTATCGGATGCAAGAGCCAGACAAGCAGCTACTGCTGCTGTAGCACAATGCGAAACCGGTGAAACATATTCCTGTTCAAGATCATCCTGAGGCATGATGAACGGTGCGAAATTCAACGTTGAAACCTTGTGATATACCGCCCCGTCCTCTCTCTGCATTTTCAGCAGCCATTCCAGTTCATATCTGCATTCATTCAGAAGATCGGGTATGCCGTTCCCGCTTTCCGGTATGTCCAGCGAGTCAGTGAATGCATCTGGAAATAATCTGTACGCATAAAGCATGTGACCGATTGCCGTCGCTGCCGGTCCGGTATATCTGCCGAAATCACCGGCGTCATGCCAGCCGCCGGAAACATCAACAGAAATATTCTGATCTTCATAAATCAGTGCCTTTCTGTGATGACAAGCCGGATGCTGATACAGGCCTGCATATTTTTCCTCAAGATCGCAGCCGCATCTCTGCAGATAGAATGAACGGATCATCAGATCCAATGCATTCCTGTAGGGATCATCTGAAACGATCAGTTTTCTTTCCTCGCCGCTGCAGCACACCTTGTACCGGCCTGCAGGAAGATCGCCCAATTCGAGTTTCCGTACAGTATCACATGACGCTTCATCAAATACAGCCGTGCCCGGTCCGAATGTTTTTACGATCTCATCAGCTGAATTGCGGATAACGATATCTTTTTCTGATAGTGAAACAAATGCCTTGGGTAGGCTTGAGCCGTACCCTGCCTGATTGATCCGTATGACTGACATTTTATCCTCCGTTCGATCCGGCTGCATTGAGCCAGGCTCAGTTATTTTTGTATGTGTAAAACAATTCAAAGATACATCCTTCTGTATTACCCGTCTCATTATCGCAGAATGATCAAAGCGCCGTCAATAGAGATACAGATTCTTTACATTATTTTCTCCATAAATAAGAAAACGATTACATTAATTTATTGCATATAAAATACAAGTATGGTATCATATCTTCAATGTGAACAGGAAACTGAATCACAACGATAAGCATTACGGAGGGAAACACATGCAGTACGGTTATTTTGACGGAAATAAGCGTGAATATGTAATCACCGACCCCCGCACACCCATGCCCTGGGCAAACTATCTGGGCTCTCCTGCTTACGGCGCCATTGTAACGCAGAATGCCGGCGGATACAGTTTTGTAAAAAGCGGAGCCGCGGGCCGCATCCTTCGCTACACATTCAACCAGTTTGACGAGCCCGGCCGTTATGTATATCTACACGATGATGCTGACGGTGACTACTGGTCTGCCTCCTGGCGTCCTGTTGAAAAGGATCTCGACAGTTATAAAACCGTCTGCCGTCACGGCACTTCCTATACACAGATCGAAAGCACCTATAAGGGTATCGAGAGCAAGGTTCTCTACTTTGTTCCCCTTGACGCAACTCATGAAGTATGGCGCGTAAAAGTAAAGAACACTTCAGACTGCGACAGAAGGATCGGTGTCTTCGGTTACTGCGAATTCACCAATGAGAGTTTCTATACGCAGGATCTGGTCAATCTTCAGTATACGCAGTTCATCACCCGCACCGAATTCAGGCAGGATCATATCCTGCAGCATATCAACGAGTACTGCCATGTAGGTGAAAACGGTGAAAACGGCAGCGAACGTTTCTTCGGTCTGGCCGGTTCTCCTGTTGCATCCTATACAGGCAGACGCGAGCGCTTCCTTGGTATTCACCGTTTCAATTCTCCGCAGGCTGTACTTGACGGCAAATGTGATAACAGCTGCAATTTCAACGGCAACCCCTGCGGAGCGCTTCATACCGTGCTGACTCTCAAGCCCGGCGAAGAGAAAACGATCGCATTCGTACTGGCACAGAAAGGCGAATCGGGTGCCCGTGCCCTGCTCGATCATTACAGTGATGTTGAAGCAGTTTGCAATAAAGAGTTTGTAATCCTTCGTGATTACCGGCACAAGGAACTTGAAAACTTCGTTATCAAGACCCCTGATGACAACTTCAACCAGATGGTAAATACCTGGAACGCCTTCCAGTGCTTCACCACTTTCGTATGGAGCCGCGCGGCTTCCCTTATCTATTGCGGCGAACGCAACGGATACGGATACCGTGATACAGTTCAGGATATTCAGGGCATCATCCATCTTGATCCAAAGATGGCAAAAGAACGCATCACCTTTATGCTCTCCGCTCAGGTTCATCACGGCGGCGGTCTGCCTCTGGTCAAATTCAATCACAATGCCGGCCATGAGAACATCCCCGAGGATGAATCCTATGTTCGCGAAACAGGTCATCCCGCCTACCGTGCCGATGATGCCATGTGGCTCTTCCCCACGATCTACAAGTACATTTCCGAAACCGGCGATCTGGATTATCTGAATGAGGTCATCCCCTTTGCCGATAAGGATGAAGGCACTGTACTGGAGCATATGCGCCGCGCCATAGACTTTACCCTCAATCACCTTGGAAGTCACGGAATGCCTGCCGGCCTTCACGCTGACTGGAATGACTGCCTCCGTCTCGGAAAGCAGGGTGAGAGCAGCTTTGTGGCGTTCCAGTTCTACTATGCACTGAAGATCATGGCCGGGTTTGCTCCCGCTGAAGAGAAACAGTTCTATCTGGACAAGGCCGCCGAGCAGCTTGAAAAGATCAATACCTTCTTCTGGGAGGACGACCGTTTCATGCGCGGTTTCCGCGAGGACGGCACCATCATCGGAAGCAAAAAGGACGAGGAAGCCAGCATGTGGCTCAATCCCCAGTCCTGGGCCGTTATCAGCGGGGCCGGCACAAAAGAGCAGTGTGAAAAGATTCTGGATACAGTTGAACAGAAGCTTAATACTCCCAACGGTCTTGAACTGATGGCCCCCTGCTACCGTTATCACGCATTCGACGGAGCAGCCATGATCCTGTTCAACCCCACCACCAAGGAGAACGGCGGTATCTTCTGCCAGGCTCAGGGATGGATCATCCTTGCCGAAGCCCTGATGGGACACGGCGACCGCGCTTTCAAATACTTCAGCGAAAGCTGCCCCGCTTCCTATAACAACAGAGCCGAAGTACGTGAAACAGAACCTTATGTGCATACTCAGTTCATCGAAGGTCATGAATCACCCCAGCCCGGCCGTGCCCATGTGCATTGGCTGACAGGTACAGCTTCCACCGTTATGGTCGGCTGTGTTGAAGGTATCCTCGGTATGCGTCCTACTCCCTACGGACTTCGCATCAGCCCCTCCATCCCCTCTGAATGGAATGGCATGACGATCGAAAAGACCTTCCGCGGCAGCCGTCTGCATATCACCGTTGACAACAGTGCCCATCATCAGGGAGGCGCCGGAAAGGTGATCCTGAACGGTGTGGAAATGCCCGACGCGTTCATTCCTGCCAGAGACCTGAAAGCCGGTGACAATGAAGTTCTCGTTGTCATGTAACACATAATGTAATATATCAAAAGAGGACCGGGGCTTATGATCCGGTCCTCTTTTGAATTTGGTCAGGATAATTTTATGTTTTTCATGAATGTTCTCTGCTGCCGACTGCCCTGCTGTATTCCCGAAGAACTTCGGCCGCCGGTTTTCCATACATGCAGTAACCCGGGTTCACCGCGTGTTCCACAGGATACAGCCTTGCAGGCCAGTCCCACCATACGCTGCCTCTGATCCAGGGATTCTTCAGCAATTCATCGCAGAATGCCTTATACCATTTTCTTTGAGCCTCCAGCGATAGTTCTCCGCCATACGTCCAGTCATAAGGTGCATTCTCGCTCCCGTCCCTCGAAGGGCATCCGCTTTCGATAAAGAAGAACGGACGGTCATACTTCTCGGAAACAGTTTTGATCCGCAAAAAGTTTTCGGAGATCTCATTGATCGGATAATATCCGGAAGATGATATCGCATCCACGGCATCCCACCATTTCACCTTGTCTTCCTGCCATTTATCGCAGTTATATGTGAGCGGGCCCTTGAATATGCTTCTCACATCCCGGATCAGTTTCCTCCATTCCTTTTCTCTGCCGTCAGCGCCGATCATTTCACAGCCGACACAGAACATCTCCGCTTTTTCCTCAGCTGCGGTTTCAGCCAGTTCACATACGAAGTTCCCGTAGGAGGAAAACCATCTGAACCAGTCTTCATCGCTGTCAAAACGGATGTTCGCGCGCCATACACCGTTTCTGCAATTGACCATCGCCTTCACAAGCACCTTCAGTCCCAGCCGTTTGCATTCTCTGATCATGTGCCTAACATCATCCATGCTCATAACATCATCCGTCATGTACTGGACATCCAGACTGTGTTCATCATCCTGCAAAGAAGCGACCGCCAGCACAGCGGTATCACAAAGGGTGCTCTCTTTCATTTTCTGCAGACTGTCCTGCCAGTTCACCCTGCCTGTAAAGCCTCTTCTCGACATAAACCCGAAAGTGCATCCGTTGATATAATCCATATATCCTCCCCTTATTCCTGTGCATCATCAGTATGCATCGCGCTGTACACCATGTGCGCGTTTTTTGCTGATATGCCGTTCAAAGCAGCGATTTCTTCCTCTGATGCTTCCTTTATTGCTTTAACAGATTTGAAATGCCCAAGCAGGATGCGCCGCTTGGTCGGTCCGATCCCTTCTATATCTTCAAGTGAGCTTCGTGTCTGTTTCTTTGTGCGCAATGCTCTGTGGTGGGTTATGGCAAAACGGTGAGCTTCATCACGGATCCGCTCGATCAGGTACAAAGCAGCAGAGTGTCTGTCCAAATACAGTGGAACATCATTTCCCGGCAAATAAACCTCTTCATTCCTTTCAGCCAGTCCAAACATGGGCACATCAGCCCCTGTGCTGTGCATGGCGTCCAGTGAAAATGCCAGCTGAACGGCGCCGCCGTCGATCAGCACAAGATCCGGCATCGGCCATTTCTCGTTTTCATCAGTGCTTACTGCTCTCAGGAATCTTCTTCTGATCACTTCCGCAAGGCTCTCAAAGTCATTGATCCCGTCAACAGTCTTAATACGGTAATGACGGTATTCTTTCGGCTGCGGCACTCCATTGATAAATACCACCATTGAGGCAACTGAAAGCTCGCCTTGTGTATTGCTGATATCAAAGGCTTCGATCCGGCGCGGATATGTATCCAAGTGCAGAAACTCAGCCAGTTGTCTGCACGCTCCCGCGGTGCGTTCCTCCTGAACGGTCTGCCTGGCATTGCGTTTTTTGAGAGCATCCATAGCGTTTTTCTGAGCAAGAAGCACCAAAGCTCTTTTCTCGCCGCGTTTCGGCAAAGTCAGCAAGCAGGAATGTTCGCGTTTCATGCTCAGCCATTCCTGAACATCGTTTTCAACTTCCTCAGGCAGATCGGAGCATATCACCTCAGCAGAAGGCTTTCTGTCCTCATAATACTGCAGAATAAAGTCCAAAAGAACCTCCCTGCACTCTTCCTTTCCTTCACCCGGCAGCGAATAGTTTTCACTGCCGACCATCTTCCCGCCGCGGATCAGCAGTACCTCAGCCATGGCGTCCAGACCATCGGCGGCGATGGAAATGATATCCTGCTCCAGTGTTTTTGTCTGTATCGCCTGTTGTGTCTGCGCGAAGCCTTCAATATCCCTGATCTGATCGCGGATCTTTGCCGCCTGTTCAAATTTGAACTCAGATGAATACCTTAGCATCCTCTCTCTGAGATCCTTTATGATCGTATCCTGTTTTCCCGACAGGAATCTGCAAACCCCTTCTATCACATCACGGTATTCCTCTTTTGTGCATTTTCCTGCACAGGGCGCCATACACCTTCCGATCTCATAATTCACACACGGACGCTCTTTTTTGCCGGAGACAATATCCTTTTTGCAGGAGCGGAGCGGAAAGACCTTTTTAACAGTTTCCAGCACATCATTTACCGCGTTTGCTCCGATATAGGGGCCGAAATACCTGGCACCGTCCTGCTTCATCCTTCTGGCGATCTCCACCCGCGGGAAGTCATCATTCAGGTCGATGCGTATATAGGGATAATGCTTGTCGTCCTTGAGCAGGATGTTGTAATAAGGCTTGTGCAGCTTGATCAGGTTGCACTCCAGGATCAGCGCTTCCAGGTTGGTGCGGCAGAGCATGATATCGAAATCTTCGATATGCGAAATTCTTGCCGCTACCTTGGGGGGATGGGCGCGGCCATGATAAT
>PITV01000110.1 GCA_017577285.1 Clostridiales bacterium | reverse complement strand
CTGTAAGAGAGAAAAGACGGATTAGTCCGGAACAGAAGTTTATCTCCTGTTAACTTATACATAGCACCGTATCACGCGGTGCCTTTTTCATTGCAAAAAGCCCCGGCTTTCTAATGCCGGAGCCCTTGCTTATTATTCACATATTCAGTTCAGAATTTCCTCAGCCCTTCGTCCATTTCAGGAATTCCTCATCCGTAGCCAGCACCTTGTGGGTGCCTTCCACCAGATGCTCCGTCCCCTTGGCGTAATCGATGCCGGAGGAGGCGTAATCATAGGTGATGGACGTGCGCTGCTTCTCCACCACCGGGTTGGGCAGCGGAATGGCGCTGAGAAGGGACTGGGTGTAGGGATGCACAGGGTTGGCGAAGATCTCCTCCGTGGTGCCCGTCTCCACCATATAGCCCTTGTGCAGAACGCCGATGCGGTCGGAGATGTATTTCACCATGCTCAGATCGTGGGCGATGAACAGGTAGGCGCAGCCGGTCTCCTGCTGGATATCCTTCATCAGGTTCACCACCTGAGCCTGAATGGATACATCCAGGGCGGAGATGCACTCATCGGCAATGATCAGCCGGGGGCTCATGATCAGGGCCCTGGCGATGCCCACGCGCTGGCGCTGGCCGCCGGAGAACTGGTGGGGATAGCGGGAGGCGTGTTCCGGGGAAAGGCCTACCTTGCGCAGCATTTCGCTGACCATATCGGCCCTCTCCTGCCGGGAGGCGTACTGATGATGGATATCAAGGCCCTCGCCGATGATATCGGAAACCTTCTTGCGGGGGTTGAGGGAAGCCATGGGATCCTGGAAGATCATCTGCATCTGGGTGCGCAGCATGTTGCGCGTTTCAGCATCCATCTTTCCTGAGATCTCCTTTCCGCCGAACACCACGTGCCCGCCGGTGGGGTCATACAGACGGATGATGGAACGGCCGATGGTGGTCTTTCCGGAGCCGGATTCGCCCACAAGGCCGTAGGTCTCGCCGGGATAGATCTCAAAGGACACGCCGTTCACAGCCTTGACCGTGAAGGAGCGGGAGATACGGAAATGCTGCACCAGATCGGTGACTTGCAAAAGCGGTTCGCTCATAGATACTTCTGCGCCTCCTTCTTTGCTCTTTCAAGGCGCTCTTTCAGTTCTTCAGGCATTTCCACCTGAGGAGCGTCCGGATGCAGCAGCCAGGTGGCCGCCACATGGGTCTCGCTCACCTTGAAGAACGGGGGCTCGGCCTTTCTGTCGATCTCCAGCGCGAAGGGATTGCGCGCGGCAAAGGCATCGCCCTTGGGCTCATGCAGCAGGTTGGGCGGGCTGCCGGGAATGGAGTACAGGCGGTCGTCATCCGTCTCCAGATCGGGCATGGCGGAAAGAAGGCCCCAGGTGTAGGGATGTTTCGGATCGTAGAAGATCTCCTCCACGTTCCCCACTTCCACGATCTTACCGGCGTACATGACGTTCACATAATCGGCCACCTTGGCCACAACGCCCAGATCGTGGGTGATATAGATAACGGACAGGCCCATATCCTTCTGGATCTTCTTGATCAGCTCCAGGATCTTGGCCTGAATGGTCACATCCAGAGCAGTGGTGGGCTCATCGCAGATCAGGATATCCGGATCGGCGGAAAGGGCGATGGCGATGACCACGCGCTGGCGCATGCCGCCGGACAGCTGATGGGGATAATTCCTGAAACGCTTTTCGGGATCGGGGATGCCTACCATGTCCAGCAGCTCGATGGCGCGCCTGCGGGCATCCTGCCGGGTGACATCCTTGTGCAGACGGATGGTTTCGGTGATCTGTTTTCCGATGGTCATGGTGGGATCCAGGCTGGTCATGGGATCCTGGAAGACCATGGCGATGCGCTGGCCGTTGTACTCGCGGCGCAGTTCCTTTTTCTTCAGTTTCAGCAGATCAACGGTCTTTTCCGTGCCGTTCTCATCCGTATAGGTATAGAGGATCTCGCCGGAATTCACCTTTCCGTTGGCGTCCAGCAGGCCCATGGCGGCCTTCATGGTCACGGATTTTCCGGAGCCGGATTCACCCACGATGGCCACGGTCTCGCCCTTCTGCAGGTCGAAATTGACGCCGCGGATGGCGTGCACATTGCCGGAACCGGTGTGGAAGGAGATGTCCAGATCTTTGATGGTCAGGATCGTTTTGTTCGCTTGCATTCTCTCTCCTCCTCCCTTACATGTCTTCCAGTTTGGGAGCGAGTGCTTCGCGCAGCCCGTCGCCGACGAAGTTGAACCCCAGCATCAGCAGCGCCAGCACGATGATGGGCGGCAGGATCTGATAAGGCAGGGTGGTGATATTGTTGAAGCCGTCCTCGATCAGGGTGCCGACGGAGCATTGCGGAAGCATGATGCCGACGCCGACAAAGCTGAGGAACGCCTCGGTGAAGATGGCGGTGGGAATGGAGAACATCACCTGGGTGATGATGGGGCCGATGGTATTGGGCAGGATCTCCTTGAAGATGATATGCCCGTTGCCGGCGCCCAGGGTGCGGCTGGCCAGCACGTACTCCTGCTCCTTGATCTTGAGCATTTCAGCGCGGGCGATCTTGCTCATGCCGATCCATTCGGTCAGCAGCAGGGCCACGACCACCAGTCCCATGCCCTTCGCCATGAAGATAGCCAGCACGGATACGATGACCAGACGGGGAATGGAATTGGCCACCTCAACGAAGCGCTGCATCACATTATCCACCATGCCGCCGAAATAGCCTGATATCAGGCCGTAGCTCATGCCGATGATCATATCGATGAAGATGGTGATGAAGGCGATCAGCAGCGATACGCGGGCGCCGTACCAGGTCCTGGTCCACAGATCGCGGCCCACGTCATCGGTGCCGAACAGGAACACCTCATCCTTGAAGGCGTCATCATATTCTTCACCGGTCAGCAGCTCGTGAAGGGCCGGGATGCGGGGTGCGATCATCGTCGCGGGCTTCATCCTCACCTTTCCCTTGCTGCTCACAGTTTCCACCTTGACGATCTCATCATAGCTGTATCCGGACATCATGGGGCCGAAGACAGCGAAGATGATGAGCAGGGACACGATGATCAGTCCGATCACCGCGCGGCGGTTGTGGAAGTAATGCACCGCCACGCCCCGCCAGTAGCTCTGGGAGGCGAAGTTCCGGTCAACAGTGATATCCTGCTGGGAGAGGAACCGGAAGTCCTCTTTCACGGGCTGATAATTTTCCGCCGGGGCGTTCACAGGTGTTTTGGACATTTTCTTTTTCATCACCTGTCACCTCCTTTCGCGGATACGCGGATGCGCGGGTCAAGCACACCGTACAGGATATCCACCACCATCATGATGCCGATATAAAGGGAGGAATACAGGATACCCAGTGCCAGTACATAGTTATAGTCAACGCCTTCTCCGGCGATTGAATCCACCATCAGTTTGCCGATACCGTTGATGCCGTAGATCTTTTCCACCACCAGCGCACCGGTCAGCAGATCGACGATCAGGGGAGCCAGCACTGTCACAATGGGAATGAGCGCATTGCGCAGGACGTGCTTCGTGATCAGTCTGCTTCCGTACATGCCCTTGGCTTCCGCCAGATGCACATAATCGGAATCGATAACATCCACCATCTCGTTGCGGGTAAAGCGCGCGATCGTGGACATGGTAAACAGGCTCATGGAGATCACGGGGATCACAGAGGACTGCATGAACCTGGCCTCATCGAAGAAATAAGGCAGCAGCTTTGTCTGGGACGCCAGATTGTACTGCAGGAAGATCAGAAAAACGTAAGAGGGCACGCATACACCGAGTATGGAAAACACGGTGCAGAAACCGTCCAGGAATTTGCCGCGGTTCAGGGCGGCGCAGATCCCCAGGAGCAGGCCGACAAAACTGCCCAGCAGGACAGCCATGCCGCCGATGCGGAAGGAATTCTTGATACAGGTCGTCATGACGGAGCCGATGGGGGCGCCGTAATACAGGCTGGTCCCGTTGCCGAAATCGCCGTGGATCAGCAACTTGTACAGATACCGCCCGAACTGCACGAACATCGGGTCATCCAGGCCCATCTCCGCACGTTTCATGGCGATCTGCTGATCGTTCATGCGCTCCGAGGGGAAGGGATTGCCCGGCATGATGCGGACAAGGATGAACAGCAGCAGCACGATGACAAACAGTGTCAGCAGCGCGAGACCGACACGCTTAAGGATATATTTCAGCATAGAAAAGCGGTCCTTCAGAAAAAATGTCAAGGATCAGAGCGGCCGCGAACGGCCGCTCTGATCCCGAAAAACCGGAGAACAGATTTTTTACTTGATCTCGGCGTTCTTATACACGCGGTTCAGGGCAACGGGATGGAACTCGATGCCGGTGACGCCGGCGGCGATCAGGTTGGCGCTGGCCTTGGTGTACAGAGGAGCGATAACAGCTTCCTGCATGACCAGGGTCTCGGCAGCCAGCAGGGCTTCCCAGCGGGCGTCATAATCGGTGATGTAGGCGCCGGTGGTGCAATCCCTGATCAGCTGATCATACTCGGCATTGGACCAGAAACCGTAGTTGTTGGCGTTGTTGGTGATCCACATGCCCAGGTAAGTCATAGGATCGGCGTAGTCAGGTCCCCAGCGGGTGAGGGCGATGTCATAGTTGTCGTTCTGCATCTTGTCCAGACGCTCGGCCTTGAGCATGGACTGCAGGTTGATGGTGACGCCGGGCAGCACTTCTTCGATCTGAGCCTTGATGACCTGAGCGACCTTGGCGACCTCATCGCCTTCGTTGGAGCCGTAGATCATGGTGAAGGTGAAGGTGGTCACGCCCAGTTCCTCACAGGCAGCCTCGAAGTATTCGAGCGCCTTGTCGGGATCATAACCGCAGTAATCGGCAAACCGGTCCTGATCGGCGGAGAAGTCCTCGCCGGTGGTGGCGGAAGCGGCAAACTGCGGGGGAACAGCGGTGTAGGTGTCCAGAGAGCCGTCCAGCACGTAGTCTTCAACCAACGCTTCACGGTCGATGGCATTGCTGATGGCAAGACGCAGGTTCGCGTTGGCCAGCATGCCGCCCTGGGCGTTCTTTTCGGTCTGGCTGAAGGACAGATACCACAGATAGCCGGCGCCGGTCACTTTCAGGCTGGCGGAGAGCTCGGCATCCTTCTTCACAGCGGCGACCTGGCTGCCGGAAACGGAGACCACATCCAGCGCGCCGGTCTTGTAAGCGGTCAGGGCGTTATCGGAGGAACCGACGACCTGATAGCGGATACCGGCCAGCTTGATGGAATCAGCGGCGTAGTACAGATCATTCTTCTTCACCTTCAGGGAGGCGGTGCCGGGATTGTATTCCTCCAGCACGAAAGCGCCGTTGGACAGGAAGGTCTCGGGGCTGGTGCCGTAGCTGCCTTCTTCCAGAGAAGTGTAGAACGCTTCATTGATGGGATAGAAGGTGGGGAAATACATCAAAGAGGGGAAGAAGGAAACAGGAACTTCCAGTTCCACCTGCAGGGTCTTGTCATCGATGGCGGTGACGCCCAGGGTGGCGGGATCTGCGCCGTCATACAGGATGGAGTCAGCGTTCTTGACGCAGCCGACGGAAGTGTCGAACATATAGGCATATTCACCGTTCAGGGTGACGATGCGGCGCCAGGCGAACACGAAGTCAGCGGCGGTCACGGGAGTGCCGTTGGACCACACGGCGTCACGGAGATGGAAGGTGTAGACGGTTCCGTCTTCGGAGATATCCCAGGACTCGGCGAGAGCGGGGATAGCGGCGCCTTCGGCGTCCATCTGGGTCAGACCGTCGATGCAGTCAGCGATCACTTCGAAGCTTTCGCCGTCTGTAGCGAGGTGGGTATCAAGGCTCATGACGTTGGTCAGGAGCATAACACCGAGATAGGTCTCTTCGCCGGCAGCAAAACTGGTCACGCTGCAGAGCATCACGAGAGCCACGACCATAGCAAGCAGTTTTCTCATGGTTTTGATATCCTTTCATTATTTTTCACACAACACCCGCTGTGGAAATTGTCTGAATATCGTAACATAAATATACATGTTGTCAAGACGCAAAGGGGGCCTTCTCTGCATTTTTTATGCATAAATGCTGCATTTTTATTGTATTCGTGCATAATGCCGTTTTCAGACGGCTCTTCCCCCGTCTTTCCGGCCCGCGCCGTGCTCTCAGCGCCTTTCCGCGGCCTGAGAAAAGGCCGGAAAATCACACGGCGGGCCGGCGCGGCGGATCGCGTCCTGCAATTCACAGGCCGCGCGTCCTGCATTTTCAATTTCCCCGCCCGCTCTTCAGGGCTGTCTTCCTCTTTCTGTCAGGCGCCGGCTTTCGTGTCCGCGGCAGGCCGCGCGGGATCCTGATAAAAAGGCGCGCCCGTTCCGTGATCTATTCGGGCTTCCCGCGTTGCCAAACAGACGGGAACAAAAAAAAGACGGCTGCTGAAGCCGTCTGTGATATACGGTTTTACGGATGATTTTTCCGGGAGGTATCTCCACTGTCATTCGAACCGGAGCTTGATGACCGCCTTTTTCACCGTTTCCGGCTTTTCCCCCTGACAGCCCGGCTTGTGGGCATCCTGCGGGAAGAACACGGCGAACATGCCGGGCCTCAGGCAGAGCATCACCTCATCCTCCGCGGTCGCGGAATTGAGGCAGTCACGCTCACTGTCGTAGTGGGTCGCGTCTTTCATGTTATCCGCCGGCGCGTATCCCATATACTCGATGCCCTCGCAGATGAACTGGATGTCGATATACCTGGCGTGCGCCTCATAGGAGCGCTCCTGCGCGGGAGAGGTCTCGTACTGCTGCACGCTGGCGAACACCCGGTCGCCGTCGATCTCATACCGTCCGGGAGCGGGAAACCCGCGCTGGCATTTTTCCAGAAATTCGAAAGCGGCATCCCACTGCGTGCCGAGAGCGGTATACGCGCCGCGGTTTACAAGCCTGTCAATGATCATATGCTTTCAATCTCCCTTTTACTTCTTTCGCGCCGCGGTTCAGGACTGTTTTCCGTTTTCCGACAGCCAGCAGCAGAGCGCTCCGTACAGCCCGGCATCATTGCCCAGGGCCGCTCTTTCGATGGAAAGGCCGTCCGCGAATTCCGGCAGGATGCGCTGAAGGATCTTCTTCCTCAGGGGCTTCATCAGCAGTTCCTCCTGTGCGGATACCCCGCCGCCGATCAGGATCAGATCGGGGTTGAAGATATGCACCAGTCCGCTCACGCCCTCCGCGATGCAGTTCATCCATCCGTCCAGCAGGTCCAGCATCCGCCGGTCTCCCTCCGCCGCCCGGGCGAAGATGATCCTGCCGTTGATCTCCTTTTCACCGGTCAGCTCCGCCGCTTTCCGCACGAGCGCTTTTGTGCTGGCATAGGTTTCAAGGCAGCCGCGCTTTCCGCAGGCGCAGGGAATGCCGTCCGCGTACAGGGTGCTGTGGCCGATTTCGCCGGCGATGCCCCGGGCGCCGCCCAGCACCTGACCGCCGATGACGATGCCGCCGCCCACGCCTGTGCCGAGGGTGATCATGACCACGCACTTCTTCCCTCTGCCGGCGCCCGCGCCGAACTTCACCTCGCCCAGAGC
>PITV01000109.1 GCA_017577285.1 Clostridiales bacterium | reverse complement strand
ATCCCGGACAGCGTTTTTTACATCTCCTCCAGCGCCATCCCGTCCGGTGTCACCATCATCTGCTATGAATCCTCTGCGGCATACAATTACGCGGTCAGCAACGGCAATCCGATCGTCCCGCTCACCAAAGCGAAAACGGTCACCTTCGCTGTGCCCGCCACCGCCTCCGGCTTTGGCAGCGTGCTCATTTCGGGCGAGGATATTCCCCGCTATATCAGCGAAGATGCCGTGCTCTTCCTGCCGGAGGGCGTGGCCTCCGTGGGCGCCGAAGCCTTTGCCGGCATCCCCGCCCAGCAGATCGTCATTCCATCGGGCTGCGGTTCCATCGGAAGCGGCGCCTTTGCCGGTTGCAGTAGCCTGAGGCTGGCCGTCATTCCCGCCTCTGTTACATCCATCGCGGCGGATGCCTTCAGCGGCTGCGGCGACATCGTCATCTACTGCGCCGCCGGCAGCAGGGCCGAGCGTTTCGCGAAGGAACAGAACCTGATGTATTACACCCCGGTGGAATATTGAGAACGGGCCGGCGTGAGAATGTGAAATGAGGACTGCCGTCCTCAGCCAATACGGCCCCCTTTGCCGGTTATGTTCCGGGAAGGGGGCGTTTTCATGCGCGGAGCACGTTTACTGCCGCGCGGATTTTACGCGAATATAAAAGATCAGGCGGAGGACCCGCGGCATCCATATCAGGATGTGGCGCGTTCCTCCGCCCTTTCTATGTCATACAGCTGATGGCGGTGTTGTGAGTTCTTCCGTTTTTCCCTCTTCTGCTCCGGACCGGATGCTGCCCGGCTGATCCGAAAGGAACAGTTAAGTTACTTATGGAATTACTTATAATATAATATATGTAACTGCATATGTCAACACATTTTTTACAAACCTGTCCGCATTAACGCGTATTTACGGCAAACCGGCGGAAAACAGGCGGGGACTGTGACGGGTTACATTATGATATTCTGAAATACATGCGTGTAATCTGCACCCTTTCCGCCATGCCGGCCCGGCCCTTTTCTCTCCTTCGTATCACCTGTTGCATCCCGGCGGACATCGTGTTATAATACCCGATGTTCCGCCTGAGGGGGCTCGCGGCGGAACAGAACAGGGATACAGGGAACGCGATGCGGCCGGAGGGCCGTTTTTGAGGCCGCGCCTCATCCGCGGGCCGGTATTCCGGAATGAAAAGAAAGAGGACACGATGAAAGATATCCTTGTTTTTCTGGACGCGCGGATGGAAACGCCTGTCAGCTACGGCTGGTTCCATCTGATGTTCGCGGTCATCATGGCGGCGCTCTGCGTCCTTCTGTGCGCAAAGGGAAGGGACTGGAGCGAAAAGGGCGTGCGCCGTTTCGCGCTTGCCGTATGGATCGTCATGCTTGCCGGAGAGATCTATAAGCAGATCAATTTCAATTTTTCCCCGGAGGCGGACGGCAGCATCTCCTTCGCGTATCAGTGGTACGCGTTCCCCTTCCAGATGTGCTCATCGCCGCTGTACATCCTGCCGCTCATCGCCTTCCTGCCGGAAGGGAATGTCAGGCGGGGCTGCATCAGCTACATGGCGTTCTTCAGCCTGTTCGCGGGGCTGTCGGTGTATGTGTACCCGGAACAGGTGTTCGTTTCCACCATCGGCATCAACATTCAGACCATGACGCACCACGGGCTGCAGATCGTCGCGGGCATTTTCCTGTGCGCGCATGAGCGCAGGAACCTTTCCTTCCGCTTTTTCCTGAAGGGCTTTTCCGTGTTCCTCGTCATGGTGTGCGCCGCCGTGGCGCTGAACGAGGTCATGTATCTGCTGATCCCGCAGGATGCCACCTTCAACATGTTCTTTATCAGCAGGCATTACCCCTGCACCCTGCCGGTGCTGTCCATGTTCGCGGAGAGTATTCCCGGCTGGAGCCTGCCGGCGCTGTACGCCGCGGGATATTTCGCGGCGGCATGGATCATGTTCGCGGCGGCATACGTTTTCACCCGCAAGGCGCGCGGGGAGATGAATACGGTTTTCTTCAGCCCGGTGAAGCCGGCATTGCGGTGAGCTTTTCCGCTGAAGAGGACGGATGATACGGAGGTACAGATGCTCACCTGGCGGCGTGTCGGCCCTTCCTTTTCCGGCCGGGCACCGGTGGAGGCGCTCTATGAACAGGCGTTTCCGGAGAATGAGCGGCGGGATCTGTCCTTCCTGATGGAGGACAGGACCGGCGTTTCGGATTTTCTCGTGTTTTACACCCGGGACGGAGAGGATCTCTCCGGCGGGGAGGACGGCGTGTTCGCCGGGTTCGTATCGGTGCTGAAGGACGGAGACATCGCCCATATCATTTATTTTGCCGTACAGGAGGAGCTGCGGGGCCGGGGCACCGGCGGGCGGATCGTGGACGCTGTGGCGGGTATGTATCCGGGCTGCCGGGTGATCGCCGATGCGGAACGGCCTCTGCCGGGAACGCAGAGCGAGGCGCTGAGAAAGCGCCGCATCGGCTTTTACGCCCGCTGCGGCTTTGAGGAAACGGATGTGAAATACAACTGGCGCGGGGAGGAATATGTGATCCTCAGCCGGGGAGGAAATGTGACGGAGGCGGAGTTTGACGCCTTCTGGGAGCATATCGAGAAGAAGGACGCGCGTTTCGGCAGCTACTGAGGCGCCGCGCCCGCCCCGCGGGGACGCGTCCCGCGCGGGGGTGAAAGGACACGGGCCGTGCGCTCCGCGTCCTTTTTTTGCGCCCGCATTACCGGAAGGTTGCAAAACGGGGCGGAGCGTGCTATAATACAGAAAAAGAAAAAGGCCGCCTTTCCGGCGGCACGCGATAGGACATATCAGGAATGGAGGGCAATGAATTATGACGAAGGGATTGATGGCGCAGCTGCTGAGCGCGGAAACCAATGACCAGATCAAAGCCATCGCGCGGGAGCACAACCTCGAGCTGGATGATCAGCAGATCTCCGCTCTGCTCAACAAATCCAACGGCGCCATGGAGCTGAGCGATACCGCGCTGGAAATGGTATCCGGCGGAAGCGGATGCTGCAGTGATACCGACTGGGTGTGCCCCACCTGCGGGAACAACAAGGTGACCGTGAATACGGGCATCGGCGCGCTCGTCTGCACCCGCTGCGGCCACAGGGCATGACCTCAGGTAAGCAGCTTTTCAAACCGCTCCGCATAGCCGCCTGTGAAGAAGAGACAGTTCGCTTCACAGGCGGTATCCATATCCTTCTGAAGTGTTCCCGGCCGGCATCCGCCTCTGCAGACGGGCAGCCAGGGGCATTTTCCGCATTTTGGGCTTTTCGCGATGAGATCCTTCAGGGTCACCCGGAAGGGCTTCATATAGTCCGATCCGGTCAGGATCCGGCTGAGGGGGGTCTTCAGGATGTTGACGTCATCCCCTGTCATCATTCCCTGCTCCAGGCTGTAGCCCTCAAGGGCGCTGCAGGGCAGCACGCGCCCGTCATGGGAGATGTAGATCATTTCGCAGGCCTTGGGGCAGTTTGAGTAGCACGGCATGCTGAGGGGAACGCTCTCCCGCCGGTGCCAGATATCGAAAATACGGCTCATATCCCTGTTCTCCGGCACCTGCGGCATGAACAGGATGTGGATGGAGCCGGGCCAGCGCTCCTTCAGGGCGGCCTCCAGCACATCGAGGCCGGCATCGTAGAATTCGCTGACGGACAGATCCAGGCCCCGGTCGTTTTCCTTCCAGCGGGGCGTCGGCTGGGTCATGATCAGGAACAGCCCGGCGCCTTTTTGCGTGGCGAGGAACCGCGCCGTTTCCGCCAGGCGGGGCAGGGTGAGCCGGTTCACGTTGATATTGCAGCGCAGGGGGAACCCCGCCGCGCGTACCAGATCCATCGCGTGAAGGGCCTTTTCCTCCATGCCCGGCACCCCGCGCATGATATCGTGGGTGCCCAGGCCGTCAAAGCTCACGTCAATGACGGGCTCCTGTCCCAGCGCCTTCAGCCCGGAAAGGATATCCGCCGTGAGCAGCGAGCCGTTGGTCTGGACCGCAGTCAGCTTCATTTTGCGGTCTGTGACGGCGCGGACCAGCTCCATGAACCGCGGGTGCATCAGCGGTTCCCCGCCTGTCAGGTCGATATTGCGTATCCCCACGCTCCTGCACTGATCCAGAATGTACGCGAACTGCTCCGGCGAAAAGGTGCCGCTCATCTTCCCGCTCCTGTCGGATGCCATGCAGTGCAGGCACCTGCAGTTGCAGGCGGCGGTGATGCTGATCTGCGCCGCGCCCCTGCGCACATAGGAGCAGAACTGCATCTGCGGCTCCTCCGTGCCGGGCTGCAGCAGCAGCGCCATGCGGCTGATCAGATCCCTTCCCTCCGGGCAGGCGTCATCCGGCCCGTCCAGCAGCAATCCGCAATCGGCGTTTGAAATGCGCGCGCATATATCCTTTCCGTCCGTAACGGAAAAACGGCCGTCGGAGCAGCGGCGGATAAAGAGGCCCGGGGACAGACAGTATTTCATCGGATCATCGCTTTCATGTTGGATTTGCCCTCATTTTACCGGGCGGGGGGCATCCTGTCAAGGTGTTCCCGGGGCCGGAAAATGCGGAAAAAGCATGGACCGGAGGGAACAAAACCACGGCCGCGGACGTATTATGCAGTGTAGCCTGTGAGGAGACTCATTCGTATACATTTACAGACCCCTTTTTGCGGATCTGTCATCATGAATAACGGAGGAAGAACCATGAAAAATCTGATGAAGTGCCTGATCATCCTTCTGATCGTGTCCCTGATCCCCGGCGTTGCCGCCTTTGCCGGCGTGAGCCCCCTGACGGAGATGGAATCCCTGCGGGAACTGAACGAGGCGGCGGATGTCAATCTGCAGCTGCCCGGCGTGATGGGCGTCACCGAAGTGAGCTATGTGCTGATCAGCGGCGATCCCGTGATCGCGGAACTGAATTTCCAAGTGAACGGCACGCCGTACTGCCTGCGGGCTTCCGGGGTGATGGAGTGCGATATCTCCGGCGTGTATCTGGACAGCGGCAGGACCGCCTTTGAGGACGCGGAGCCCGCGGATTTTGCCGTCGTGCTGTGCGACAGCTGCAAGCTGGCCCGCTGGATGAACATCAGCGGACAGTATGTGCTGACGGTGTATGATGAGGGCTGGATGGATGAGGAGACCTTCCGGGGCATCGCGGAGGAGATGGCGTTTATCACGAATCCTTATCAGCCGGCCGTTCTGTTGGAGGGCCTGTATTACGATTCCTGCAGCCAGCGCGCCCATGCGGAAGTGACCGCCCTGGAGGAGGGTGTTTACGCCGTTGAGATCCACTGGGCCGATTCCGCCGCGGTGGATTATGTGTGGAACATGACCGTGGAGGCGGGCGAGGACGGCCTGCTGTACTACAGCGACTGCGAGCTGAAAAAGGTCACTACCGCGGAGGACGGCTCCCAGACCGAACTGATCGCCAACCTGATCCCGGACGGATACTTCGAGTATACGGACGGCGTGCTGAGCTGGACCGGCGCGGCGGAGGAGAACTGCCGCAGCTGCGTGTTCGTCTGGACGGCGGAGTAAGCGGAAAAAAGGCGGGGGCGGGAAGCATTGCGGTTGCTCCCCGCTCCGTGTTATAATACCGGACGGGCGGATGTCTGTCCGGTATTGCTTTTTCGGGGGATGACGGTATGAACAAACAGATCACGGATTTCCTGATCCGCGCAAAGCGGGCCACCTATGCCGGAAAGGGCGCCGAAGCCCCTTCCTCACGCCCCGGCTCCCATGACCTCATTTACCGGGAGGGGGAGCTGATGTACATGGATACCTATCTGGGCGGAGAGGAGTTCGCCGGAGAGGAAGCCCTGTGGAAAGACGGCGTTCCCTTCTGGAGCATGAATTATTCCGGTCGGGTGACCGGTCCGGGCTTCAGCGGCGATTTTCTGAAACAGGCGCTGCTGAGAGTGCCGGAGAACAGGCCCTTCCGGGGCCCGGAACGGTACGCGGAGGGGGAGTATGAATACCTGTGCCGGGCGGAGGGCGATACGGACTGGTTCGGGGGATATGAGACCATCTCCCTGCGGGGAACGGTCATTTACGAGTGCCGTTTCCACGGTGGAAGGGTGATCTGACGCCGGGCACGGCTGACCGCCCCGTCAAACATTGCATATGACGCGGCCACGTCATCAGGGGCACTGCACAAGAAGGAAAAGAATATGGTCATCGCGGTCTTCGGCGAAAGCTGCACGGGAAAAAGCACCCTGGCGGACGCCCTGAAGGAGGAACTGAACGCCCGGGTATATACCGGGAAGGACTATCTGCGCCTGCATTCCAATGAGCGGATGGCGGAGCCCGCTTTCCGCAGGATGCTGTCTGAGGCGGTCGCGGGGGAGAACATCAGATAATATTGCGGAGGACGCTATTGGCCAATATAATCACGGGAATCCGTATAATCTGCGGTCTTCTCATTCTTGCATGCCCGGCATTTTCCGGATCCTTCTATGTTTTTTATATTCTTGGCGGCATAACCGATGCAATAGACGGAACCGTGGCCAGAAAGCTCGGGCAGGTATCGGATTTCGGATCAAAATTTGATACAGCCGCTGATTTTGTTTTTGCGATCCCGGTCATCATTAAAATTCTCACTTCCATGAATGTGCCTTTATGGTTGATGATCTGGACAGGGATCATTGCATTGATAAAAACCGGAAGCCATATTGCCGGATATATAAAGTACCATGAACTGAAGACGGTTCATTCTGTGCTGAACAAGATCTGCGGCGGATTTATTTATCTGATACCGCTATTCCTCGGGGGCGGTCTTGCATGGCAGGCAAAAGCGCTGCTCATAACAGCCGCATGCGTTTTCGCCACGGTTGCGGCAATCGCTGAATGCAGAGAAATTCTCGGGAATAACAAATTATAATGTGAGGTGCATTCATGATAAACACGGATTATCCGGTTGAGTCCCTGAATATACTTCTGAATGAAGACTGCCTCAGCGACAGGTTTCATTCATTGATAAGCATCCGGGAAGATCTGATCACAGGCTTGAAGCGCCTCGGCTGCGTTACAAAAAGCGATGTGTCACGATTGTCTGATGATGAACTTGCCGGAATTCTGCATGACGGATCGGCAGTGAAGCTTTTCCGGCGGTTTCTGACGGTCTATGATCCAAAGTCTCAGAAATTCAGAGAGATCGTAAAGCTTGTGTCAGATCCGGCGGAGCAGAAAGCTTTTGAGGAACTGTATCATTTGCCGGGCGTCCGGTTTACCCGTGCTCACCTGTATTATCATTCGGGCTACAAAACCCTGCAGGATTTTTCAAAAACCACCGTTGAGGAGGTTTTGTCAAAAACGACCATGACGATATCGGAGAAAAACCTGTCGTGCATCGTTCCTCTGCCCAAAGAGGTGCGCACGCACATAGCTGTCGCCAGGGCATTCAGCCGGTGAGATCCCGGTTTGATATTCTGACCTGATCCCGCAATATCACCTGCATGCGTCCTGAATGGCAGATCAGCACCCGGGGTGAAACTGAAATGCGCCGTGCCTGAGACGCGATACGGATATGCCGCGGAATAACAAATCATGATTTTTGGAGAAAGCAAAATGAAAAAACTGATCATTCCGTCCAAACTGAACGAGGGCGATACGATAGCGTTTATTTCCAT
Source organism: Clostridiales bacterium (assembly GCA_017577285.1). GTDB lineage: Bacteria > Bacillota > Clostridia > Christensenellales > Aristaeellaceae > ZC3RG03. The sequence continues at coordinate 43 of PITV01000109.1, read as the reverse complement.
ATCGGGCGGCCGTGCCGGGGACGAGGATATGCTCCCGAGGTAC
>PITV01000108.1 GCA_017577285.1 Clostridiales bacterium | reverse complement strand
TCTGAGTGTGATTGCTTTAGCCATCGGTGTTTTACAGATGACATATACATTCTTCTTTATGGCTTCATTCCAGAAATACTGACACTCTTCCGGATTCCAATCATCATCTGTGGTGTTTTCTAATTTCTGTCTATAAAAACTATATGCAATGTAGAGAGGATACAGACCGGTCTTTGAATTGATTTCTAATACCTGCCCTTCTTCTCGGAATATTTGTTCTGTTATTCTTCCCTGATCTACATATCTTGGCTCCTCAAGTCTCCGCTTTTCTCCTTGTATATCATCTTCATATTTTTCATTGAAGAAGCACCAGCCACCCAAGGTTTCTGCCATGTGCATATTAACAACACGCCATGGTGTCAGGACGGTTTCTTTATCCGGATTCTTGAAATGTTTGAATATTTCCGCAATCTGTATAACGCGCCGGGTCGGTGTTTCTTTATCGGCTGCTGCGGCGAGTCGGCGTATCCGTTTTCCGGCGGCAATAAATACATCTCTGTCGTAATATTTCGTAAATTCACGGAATTTTTCTTTTGTTACACCGGATGGCATGAATTCTTTCCAGGATTCAGGATCAACGAGATCAATAAACCGATCTACATCGATATCTTCATCAATAGGCACATCTGCTCCGTATATCATCAACGGCATACGAATAGAAATACCTCTTAAGATATCGATTGCTCTGTGTTTTGCCTCTAATGCCTTTTTCCTCTTTTCGCGTTCTGCGATTTGCTCCGGTGTTAATGGTGGCTTCTTGGGTCCCTCAGGCTCATCGGGGTCATCAATTTTTTCTATTTGTTCTTCAGTTAATCCTTGTGCATCAACAATAACTTCCCCATTCTTCTTTTGTGCTTTTGTTCTGCCTATAATATTCTTTAGATCGTTAAATTTTTCTGCGTCTATGTTATCCAGTTTCAGCAGTTCGTCATTATAAATGGATTCATCATCAAAACCGCTGTTCACGGCCCGTTCTGCGTAAATCTGTTTGATCTGTTCCATCATAGATTCTACGCTGTACTTTTTCGTACGTGAACCGGTTATTGCAATGACTGGACAGAAATTCAGAAAATCTACCATTGCTTCTCTGCGTTTCTTTTGACTATGACCCGGCTTCCTTGATAAGTGTACTGTTTCTGTCAATACCTTCAGCGTCCGGTCCGGGGCAAAGTCAAATACGAAGCAGTCTGTTTTCTGTTTTCCGTCAATGCTTCCTGCCGATTGTACGCGGAAGATCGTCTGCATATACTGTGCCGCCGCGGTGGAATAAGAACCGGATAGCATCAGCACAGCCGTCCATTCCCTTACAGTAACGCCGGTTGTCAGTTTTCCGCAGGACAGGGTGATAGAGTATCTGTTTTCCTTGATAGTTTTTCTTACAAGGTCCAGCGCGTCCTTTGTGTGTTCTTCTTCGTATCTGTCGCCTTCGCCGGCAACATTTGCAATACCAAAGTGTTTGAATGTTTCATGTTCATGCAGAAGTTCGCTCAGTGCTTTTGCTTCTTTTACGCCGGGTACCATCCAAAGGGTATGACGGAACATATCGCGGTATTCTTCCGTTGAGAATGGATAACCGCTTTCATATCCCTCGTTTACGAGTAGGTCAAGGAAATGCTTCACATCTTCTTCGTGAACGAATCTTCCTTCAACGGCTCCCTTAGGCAGTTCTCGTTTGCTGTTGGGACCTTTGTACCATACACGGAAAAACTCGCGGAAATTGAATGCTTTTGTTTCATATTCATCGGTGACAAACGCCCTCAGTTTCTCGCCCAGGTCGTATGTGAATATGTGCATTTTAGGCAGGTCTGCATAGGGATTGTGATCGCCATGGTGGGTCAGGTCCCATTCCACCTTTTTCTTTTGTTCCATCACATAGTCCCATGTATAGACATTGTCCTCGCCGTATTTGTTCAGCAAATTGAACGGGGTGCCGGAGAGCGCAAGCACCTTTGTATCTTCTTTGCGAAGCTGCTTGATAACATTGTCACCAAGTTCTGTTTGTGTGCCTTCATGGGCTTCATCTATAACGATCAGGTCCCAGTTCAGCTCGAATACGGCATTGTTCTTGTTGAAGTTGCCGCCTACGATCTGTGATCCGCGCAAATCCTGAATGGACGCGAAATAGATGAAGTATGCTCCGTCCTTATCCAGTTTCCGTATTTTCAGATCGTTTTCCGAGTCTGTTTTTTCATCAAATGTGTAGTATGAATCCTTTGTTTTCCGTTCGTAATGGTAGTCATGTTCCGTATTTCCTGCGAAGAATACCTTCTTGAAATCTTCGCTCCATCCGTCATCAACTACCGGCCGGTGGGTGATGATAATAACGCGGCGGTATTGCTTTCTCCGTATCACCTCGAGCGCGGAGAGGGTCTTTCCGAAGCGCATTTTTGCATACCAAAGCATTTCATTATCTTTCTTGAATGCTTTGATCGTTTTCTCGATTGCGTCTATCTGTTCCTCACGGAAATCCACCGGTTTCTGTTTTGATGTGCTTTCAATCGTGCTGTGCGCGACAGACTTTTTGCCTTCCTTGAATGCTTTGATTGCAGCTTTCGCGACTTCAACTGTTGTCTGGAACCATTCTTCGCCGGTCTGGCCGTTTGGCTGTACTTTGTGGATTCCGGAGTTCATCAGCACTTTGTGTATATCTTTGTCGTTGAACGGGAACACATATCCGGCTTCCATCCGTATAGCAAGTTCAGTGTATTCTATGTTGTAACGGATGCTGGGCGTGTTGCAGTCACCGCCGATACGGGCTTTTGCTGCCTGATTCAGTTCACGGCAGTTCGGCACAAGATTTTCCGGCTTGATATTGGTTTTCAGTGTTGTTTCGCCTACATTAATAAGCCCCTTGTGATCGTTGTCCGGGATCGTATATACATATATCACTTTATAACTATATGTATTCTCAAATCTTTCCATGTTGACTGCTCCCTTCAAACATTGTCACAAACAGGATGCTCTTTTTCAGGTTTCGCCAATCCATTATTTTGCAGTAGTTGCCGTTGTGTTCATGTATGCTGTTCTTTTCACATCCGGGACAGTGTCGGATTTCCGCTTCATTTCCGAATACTTCAATCATTCCTATTTGATTTGAAATGAATTCATAGTCATGACATGAATATGGAATTACGCATTTCATTCCATCCATCTGCCACAAATTCCATGCAATGATATTTGCGATCTCTTTCAGTAACGGAATGGGCGGCTCTGTTCCGAAGCGGTCTTTGTAGTAGTCCATATAGTCATATAGCAGATTTTCTCTTGCGATCAGCAGACTGTCTCCCTGAAACTCATATCCGTATACGCTTTGCAGAGCCCGCTTTGACCATTTCAACCAGTCAGCATCTTCTTTGCAGTTTTCATTCACGACACGCATTTTCCGGTCAAACAGACCGATACGCTCGTACACCGGTATCAGGTCGCCGGTGGTGGTGTCGTAACGGCTCACGAGATACGGGGCTTCTCCGCAAGTGATTTCAAGCCGTTTCGCGTCAACATATGCTTTCCATGTTTTGCCCTTTTCTTCAAAGGGGATAGCTTCTTCGGTGACTTTCCAGCCGGTCCCGTCGGGAATGTTGAATACGTTCTCTTTTCCGAACCACGCGTTGTCGATCTGACTGTTCTGAGCATTGCATACCCATGACGGGGTAAAGACTTCGGCTCTTTTCCGGACGCGCATTTCCTGAACGGCTTTTGATTTCGCGGCACGCGGCTGAATGACATTTGAATGCTCACCGGTGATGAGTTCTATTTTTATCTGCGTATGTTCATCATATTCGGGACCGTTTTCTTCATAGTCTTTTGTACACCAAAGGATATTATCCTTTGTTGTCTTATCCTGTAGAAGCAACTTCAACAAAGAGGGATTGATTTTTGAAATATCATCCTCAATAATGTCTATCCGCTTTTCAATCTCGTTTCTCTTGTCTTGTTCCGGAGTCATTTCTGTTCTCCCTGCTTGATTCGTCTGTAATTCACCACATTGTCTATAATTTGATTATAGCATACCATTTCCTTTCATTCAATCTTTCTTGTCAATATTTCGTTCATCAACTTTCTGTAGCAGAAGAAAGGTGTGTTATATGTGTGAAGGGTGTGAAGGATAAAATGATGTTTTGTTTTTTATAAATGTTATCCGGCTTTCATGACTTATGACAGTACTGATAACAGTATGCTTCTTATCCGTTTTTACTGCCGGATACGATACTGAGAAAAGCAAAAAAATAAAATACAGGATCTATCCTTCACACGTTTCACACACTTCACACACAGCGCAGGGATCAGCCGGTAAGCAATGTGTTCGGGCTTTTGAAGCCGATAAAGAAAGTGTACTGTTTGCTGTTCCGGTCGCCTTCCCTCTGCACCGCCACCCTCCCCTTCGTTTTCAGCTCCATCACGAAATTGCGCATGCACTCGGGCTTGTAGCCGTTCTGATCGCACCAGTTGCGGTAGAGGAGGTAGGCCTGGCTCGTTCTCACCCGGCCGGCGGGATCGGGGATGAGACATTCGGCGATGAACAGGCCCGTCTTGTCGGATTCCCGGCGGTATTCCTCCGTGGCGGCGGTGACGGGCGCCGGCGGGGCAAAACCCTCCTCCCGCAGGGCTTTCAGGCCCTCCAGGCACCAGTTCAGGATGCCGGAAAGGCTGCGGGGCTCCCGGAAAAGGGTCTTCAGGCTCCGGTCCCGCTCCTGAACGCCGAAGTGGCGCTCGAAGGGGATGATGTGAAGGCGCTCGGAGGTGAACAGGGTCATATCGGTGACAGTGGGGCGGTAATTGGTGTTGACGAATATCTTGAACTGGGGGCGGAATTCGGTGCTGTTGCAGTGGAGGAAGCGGGCAGTGACGGTATCTCCGCCGGTGAGCTGCTTGACCAGCGCGGCGCTGAGGGCCAGATGCTTATCGGGCTCGGAGATATTGACGAACCGCGCGCCCTGAAGCCGGGCCAGATCCTCGCTGGGGCCCCGGGAGGTGCGGGTGATGCCGCTGCCGATGCTCTCCGCCTGGGCATTGCGGCCGTAATCCCCCGTCAGATGCAGCATAGTCTCCATCAGGGTGCCCTTGCCGTTTCGCGTGGTGGCGCCGTACAGGATGAACATGCACTCCCAGGAGGTATCCCCCGTGAGGGCGTAGCCCAGGGCCTTCTGCAGAAAGCGCGCCTTCTGATCCGTCTGCTCCGCCGGAGCCGGGATATCCGCCGGGGGCGCGGATGAGCGCGGCTCAGCCTGATCCTCCTCCCCGCCGGGGGCAGAAGGATCCTCCCCGCTTCCGGGGCACATGATCTCCCGGATGAAGGTCTTCCACCTTTCGCAGCTCGCGGCCGGGTCATACTCCGCGCCGCACAGCCGGGTGATGTGATCCTCCGCGGCGTGGGGCTTCAGTTTGCCGGTGCGCAGATCCAGCGTGCCGTTCAGACAGTTCAGCAGCATGGGATCGGCATCGAAATCCGCGGCGCTGAGGGGATGGATGCTCTGAGCCTCCTCCATCACGCGCTTGCGGGCGGGCAGGGAATTGAGCCGCTGCAGGCGGCTGCCGAAGGCATCCCGCGTTTTGGGATCGGCAATGGTGAGCGCCGCCCGGTCCATGGTCTCCCACAGCGTCACCGTGTGGCGGATGGCGGCCAGGTCCGCCGCGTCCCTCTTCCACCGGGTGCCGTCATACACATACCAGCCCTTCGCCTCCGGCACATAGCGGCAGTCATTGATGAACAGATCCGCGAAGAGACGGCCGTTGCCGATATCGCTGCCGGGATAATCGGGGTTGTCCCAGGGGTGCATGACGCACAGGGTGAGGAAGCGCTGGTACTCCTCCATGCTGCTCATGCCATCCGCCATATCCATGGCCTTTTTCCACTCCAGAGAGCGGATATCCTCCGCCGGGACGGGGGTGCTTTTTCCGTTCCGAGTGTTTTCCATTTTCTTCTCCTTTCATTCAGGCGCCGGAGGGGCCCGCGGGCTGTTCTCCGGACATAATAAAAGGGAGCCCTGAGGGGCTCCCTTTGCTTTGCACCTTAATCATACCGGGGCGGCATACGCTTTGCAAGTGCAGCCTCCGGCGTTCTCCGCCATCCTTCGCCAAATTGCGCCAAAGCCGCGGCGAGAGCGGAGAGCGGAAAACAGAAAAAGAAGAAAAGAAGATGAGGAACGGAGAAAGAGGGGATCCGGCCCGTCTCACCGCCAGCCGTGCTCCTTCAGCCACCGCACGCTCTTTTCCAGGGCGGCGGCCGTCTTGGTTTCCAGCACGCAGCGGCAGCCGCGCTCCCGCGCCAGGGCGAGGCGCTCCGCCACGGGGATCTGCCCGTCTCCCAGGGCCAGATGGTTCTTCGGCGGCACAGCGGAGCCGTCATGGATGTGGAAATGCGCCAGCCTGTCCGCATGGGCCAGGATCCAGGGCATATCCTTCTCCCCCGTCGCGGCGGAATGGCCGATATCCCAGGTGAGGCCGAAAAGCGGCTCCTCCAGCAGGATGCCGATCGCCTCCGTCTCGAAACCCAAAAAACCGTCCGTGTTCTCGGCGCAGATCTTCAGCCCCGCGCCGCCGGCGGCCTGAACGCACACCTGCCGGAACTGACGGAAGGAATTCAGATAATCCTCCCGGTTCCGCTCGTACATCCGCACCTTCCTGTCCGGCAGGGTGATGTAGATGCCGGGGTTCATGTGCATGTTCAGCACGGGCATGCCCGCCTCCAGCGCCAGATCGACGGCCCGGCGGGCGGTCTCCCGGTAGGCGCCTGATACCAGCGGGTTGAAATCGGCGATATCCATGCGCTCATCCAGATGCAGGGTGAAAAAGATGCCGTTATCAGCGGCGATCCGCTTCAGGGGCAGCCCCTTCAGCACATCCAGCTGATACTCGGGAAAGTTCATGTTCAGCTCGATAAAATCCAGCCCCAGCCTTCTGCACAGGGCGATATTCTGTTCCAGGGAACCGTTCTCGATCAGCGTCGGCATTCCGAAGATCATACCGGTGGCCTCCCGTTTTCACTCATCATTTTTCGTTTCATCCGCGGTCTGCGCCGGGGCGCGCACGCGGCTGATGACGCCGGCATACTCCTCCAGCGCCTGCAGCCCGGCGGGGGCGATCTCATAGCGCCTTTCGCGGGGCGCCTTTTTCTCCCCTTCCTCAGCCTCCTCCGTTTCCGGCAGGGGCAGGAACCAGCTGTAATGATTATCCCGCAGGATATTGGACGCGCGCTTCACACCGCAGGCCTTCGTGATCTGACGGGTCGGGGCGCGGCCTCCCAGCTCCTTCAGCGCCGCCAGCACCCGCAGGGCGTCCTCCCGGTAGGCGGTCATCAGCCGCCTTCCGCGGGTGCCGCCGGTGTTCTCCCGGATCTGCCGGGCCCGCAGTTCCTCCGACAGGGCCTTTCCCGCGCGGAGATTGCCGCGGCGGTAGTTCTCCAGCTCCCCGGCCTCGGGCATGGCGATGACCTGCACGGTGAGCGACCCGGGCGAAACGGTGATGAGCCCGATGCCCAGCCGGCGCAGGATGTACAGCTTTTCAGAAAACTCACGGGAGCGCAGATTCCGGGGGCAGAAGATGCCGATGAACACCGCGTCCGCCGTTTTCTGGCGCAGGGCTGCCTGACGCACCGCCTTGAAATCCAGGGTATTCTTCAGCTCCACCGCCAAAGAGGCGCCGTCCCGCTCCATGTACAGATC
>PITV01000010.1 GCA_017577285.1 Clostridiales bacterium | reverse complement strand
GCCCAACGGCGATCTGTACATCACCGTGGGCGTGCGTCCCCACAAGGTGTTCCGCCGGGACGGCACCGCTCTGCATCTGGATGTGCCCATCTCCTTCACTCAGGCGGCGCTGGGCGCCGATCTGGAGCTGCCGGAGCTGGGCGGCGGAAAATTCACCTTCAAGATCCCCGAGGGGACGCAGGAGGGATCGGAATTCCGCATCCGCGGCAAGGGCGTGACGATGCTCCGCAGCACCTCCCGCGGCGATATGATCGTACATATCCACATCGATATCCCGAGGCATCTGACGGATAAGCAGAAGGAGCTGCTCAGGCAGTTCGATGAGGCCTCCACCGGCAAGGAATATGACAAGCGCAGAGGGTTCCTGGACAAGATCAAGGATCTGTTCAACTGAGATCCGCTCAGCTGATCAGGGGCAGGGATCCCGTTCCGCGCGTGAAAAAGACCTGTCTTTCGCGATGAAAGGCAGGTCTTTTATTTGCGTCATTATTTGCTTGCATTATTCCGGTTTCCGGCAGCCGCCGCTTTTATGACGGACGGCTCCGAAGGTCAGATCCTCGCGTTCAGCAGTTCCAGCGCTTTTTCGCGGCACGCCTGATTGCAGGCCAGCACCGCCACCTTCCGGTCAAAGGTGATCTCCTTTTCGCGGAATTCTTCAAACACGCCGCCGGCCTCCGTCACGATCAGGGCGCCCGCCGCGATATCCCAGGGGGACAGCTGCAGCTCAAAGAACACATCGCTGCGGCCGCAGGCCACATCCGTCAGATCGACAGCCGCGGAACCGCTCCGCCTCAGGTCTCCCCCCTGCAGAAGGAACTGCTTCGCCCGCTCCAGCGTTTCACAGGCCAGGGAACTGTTGTAGGGCGAGGTGCCCATGGAGATCATGGCGTTCTCAAAGGGCACGGCGGATACGCGGATCTCCCTCCCGTTCATCCGGGCGCCCTGTTCCTTCAGGGCGGTGAACATTTCATGATGGAAAGGCTTGCAGATGACCCCCAGCACCGGCTGCCCATTCTCCAGCAGCGCGATGGAGACCGCCGAGCAATCCCTGCCGCGCATGAAGTTGAGGGTGCCGTCAATGGGATCCACCACCCAGGTGGGGGCATCCGTCAGCCGGGCATTCACCTGCTCCTCGGCATAGAACACCGCCTCCGGCAGGATGGCGGACAGGCGCCGCTGCAGTTCATCCTGCACGCGCAGATCCGTCTCGGTGACGAAATTGAAATGGCCCTCCTTGCGGAACGCCCGGGAGCTGTTCTCCTTCAGGATCATCTCCCCCGCCGCCCGGGCCGCTTCGCATACCTTTTCCAGCAGTTCGCTCATCTGTTTTCCACCTCGATGCCGTTTTCCGTCAGCAGTTTCGCGGTCACGCCGTTTCCCTCCGTGAGCGCGCCTGTGAAGGAGCCGTCATAAATGATGCCTTTCCCGCAGGAAGGGCTCCGGGCCTTCAGGATCGCCTTTTCACAGCCGTTCTCCAAGCAGATCCTCAGCGCCTCCTCAGCTCCTTTCACATACTCGGCGGTGCGGTCGGTGCCGTCCTTCGCCAGCACCCGGCCGTCCCCCTGCACCTCGCAGGGCGTGCGCGGGCAGGGCAGCCCGCCCAGCATCTCGGGGCATACGGGAACAAGGGTATGCTCTTTCCCCAGTGCGATCACGCTCTCATCCGGGATGCACTTTCCGTCATAGCGGCATTTTTCGCCCAGCAGACAGCGGCTCACAAGGATCTTCATATCGTTTCTTCCTCCGTTCCGGATCACAGAGGTTCCGGTCACTGACAAAGGCGCGAAGCGTCTGCCCCGCGCCGGATCTGTATAACAGGGTATCTTTTTACTCCTCCGCCGTTTCCAGAGCGATCTCCATCATCTGGGTGAAGGTCTCGCGCACCTGCTGCGGGGAAAGGCTCTCGCCGGTAAACACGTTATCGCTGATGGTGAGCAGCGCCAGCGCCTTTTTGCCGGTGCGGGCGGCGTTCAGATACAGGGCATAGGTCTCCATTTCCACCGCCAGCACGCCCAGGCCGCTCAGGATCTTCGACGCGCCGCTCTCATCATAAAACACATCGCTGCTGTAAACAGGGCCCACAGGCATTTCCACGCCCAGGCGCTGCGCGGCGTCCTTGGCCTTCACCAGCAGATCCCAGGAGCAGCAGGGGGCCAGATTGCCCCGGAACCCGTACTGATCGCCGTAATTGGAATTGCTGTAGGCGCTCATGGCGGCCACCACTGAGCGGATGCGCAGCTTGTCGCTGAGCATGCCGGCGCTGCCGACGCGGATGATGCTGCTGACATCATACTGAGTGAACAGCTCGTAGCTGTAGATGCCGATGGAAGGCATGCCCATGCCGCTGGCCATGACGGACACCCGCTTTCCCTTGTAGGTGCCGGTGTAGCCCTGAATGCCGCGCACATTGTTCACCAGTTTCGCGTCCTTCAGATAGGTATCGGCGATGAACTTCGCCCGCAGGGGATCGCCGGGCATCAGGACGGTCTTCGCGAAATCGCCCTTTTCAGCGGTGCTGTGCAGTGTTGCCATAAGTATGTCCTCCCTTTCAGTATTCAGATAAGTAAAACATCATTCCGGGATCTCCAATCGCGGCGGATCCCCGTCATTCATCCTTGCGCTTTCTGATCTTTGCCTCATGCCCCTGATCGGAGGGGCGGTAGTATACCGTATCCTCCATGCCTTCCGGCATGTACTGCTGCTTCACCCAGTGGCCGGGATAGTTATGGGGATATTTGTACTCCTGCGATGTCCTGACGCCCAGCCGCTCGTTCCCTTTATAATGATCATCCCGCAGGTATTCTGGCACGGGCGCGTAATCGCCTTTCTGCGCGTCCTCCATCGCGGCGGACATGGCCATGGATACGCTGTTGGACTTGGGACTCTCGCACACGGCGATGATCGCCTGCGAGATGGACAGCCCCGCCTCCGGCATGCCCAGCATTTCCAGCGCCTGCCCGGCGGCCACGGCCTGCAGCATGGCAACGGGATTGGCCAGACCCACATCCTCGCTGGCGTGGGCGATGATCCGCCTCACGATGATCCGGGGATCGAGCCCGGCATACAGCAGCCTTGACGCCCACAGGAGCGCGGCATCGCTGTCGGAACCCCGCATGGATTTGCAGAAGGCGCTGAGCATATCGTACATCTGGGTGTCATCGCACCGAAGCATGGGCTTCTGGATGCTCTCCTCGGCAATGGGCAGGGTGATATGGATGCCGTCCGCCTGCGTGGGGGTGGAAAGCACCGCCAGCTCAAGGGCGTTCAGGGCGCTGCGCACATCGCCCCCGGCCACCCGCACGATGTGATCCAGCGCTTCCTCGTCGGCATGCACGTTCATGCCGCCAAGGCCCCTTTCCTCATCTGTCAGGGCGGAAAGCAGCACCTTCTTCACATCCGCCGCCGTCAGCGGCTGAAAGCCGAAAACACGGCAGCGGCTGACGATCGCGGGCGTCATGGAGATCATGGGATTCTCGGTGGTGGAGCCGATAAAGCGGATCAGCCCCTCCTCCATCGCCGGCAGGATGGAATCGGACTGGGCCTTGCTCCAGCGGTGACATTCATCCAGCAGCAGATAGGTGGGCTGTCCGTACATATCCCGGCGGTCCTTCGCCGCCTTCAGCTGCTCCCGCATATCCGCCACGCCGCTGGTGACGGCGTTCATGCGGACGAAGGCACCGTGGGTGGTATTTGCGATGATCCCGGCCAGCGTCGTTTTTCCGCAGCCCGGAGGCCCCCAGAAGATGCAGCTGGTGAGCCGGTCCGCCTCAATGGCGCGGCGCAGGAGCCTTCCCGGGCCCACGATCTGTTCCTGACCGTAAAATTCATCCAGCGTCCGCGGGCGCATCCTGTCGGCCAGAGGGGAAAGCTTCTTTGGATCGCTCTGAGCGAAATCAAACAGGCTCATAGCGTGCGGTCCTCCGCGATCAGACAGGCGACCTCGTTCCCTGTCCCGAAGGTGAGCTGATGGGGTTTTTCCTTCAGCCCCAGCGTCATATGCAGAAGGGCGATGCCCATATCCAGTTCGTTGGCAAAGGGCGTGCTGAGCAGCAGCAGCGTGCGCCCGGCAAAGGCCAGCCGCCAGGGCTGCATATTGACCGCGGAGGGCGCGATGCGCACATTCTCCGCCGCGTTATACGCCCAGATAGGCCAGGAGGAGGGATCTGAACGGCAGATGTCCGTCAGTTTCTTCCTTTTGCGTACGGTTTCGATCTTTTTCGCGGGTACGCCGTAGGCGATCACAGCCGCCAGCTTCTCCCCCTCGTTCAGGGAGACGTTCACCTTCCTGCGGTGATAGCTGCCGCTCACCCAGCAGCTGCCCATACCCATGCTCTCCGCTTCCAGCACGAAGGATTCGCCCAGCATGCCGGCATAGAGCTTTCCGTGCATCTGCCGGGAATCACAGATCACAGCCGCCAGGTTCCGGCAGCCGGTGATGCCGCCCGCCAGGGGAACGGCGAAGAATGTATCCTCATCCGCGTCCAGCAGTTCCAGCCTCGCGCCGGGCAGTGTGCTGTTTTCCGCGAACCCGCGCAGGGCGGCCTGCTTATCCTCATCCGGCGCGCCGCTGTAGGCGCGGATGGAACGGCGGTTCGACGCCGCCGCGTAATACCTGTCCCGCTGATCGGAAGAAAAGAAATTTTCAGGTATGCAGATATCCATTTATGATCCTCCGGGATATAGTTACTTTCATGCCGGTCCTGTTTCCGGTGCCACCGGGATGTCAGCGCCTTACAGGAGCAGTTCCTCCACCACATCGTTCATCAGCGCCATCACCATGGGCTTGCCCTTGTCGTTCAGAGCGAGGCAGGGCAGTTCATCCGTGAACAGCGTGGTCATGGCATCACCGTTCTGACGGACGGTGAAGGGCCTTGAGCCCTGCACCTTGGCGGTGGCTGCCACATAGGTGCCGGTGGTGCCGTTTTTATTGAAGCTGACGCAGCGGCAGCCCTTTCCGCTCCTGGACTGCTTGTCAAACAGAGCGCCCATCAGGCGCTTGCCGTAGCCGCGCTCGGTAAAGAGCAGCACCTGCTCTGTATTGGTGATCTGGGTGCCCAGGATGACCTCATCGTCATCATCCATCTTAATGGCTCTCACGCCGCTTCCGCCGCGTCCCTGCGCCATGATCTCCTCCGCCTCGAAGCGGATGCTCATTCCCTTGCGGGTGATGTAGAGCAGGTCGGAGCCTTCCTCAAGGCATTCCACATTGATCACAGCATCGCCGGCGCGAAGGCCCGCAGCCTGGATCTTTTTGGAGCGTTTCGTATCAAATTCGGCCGCTTCGGAGCGCTTGATCTGCCCCTTGCGGGTAAAGAACACAAAGTCGTTCATCCCGGCCAGGCTGCCCGGAGTGATCAGCATGAGGGTGACGCACTTTTCATCCTTCTCCAGGCCCGCCAGCACGCCGCTGAGGGAAACACCGCGGTCCCTGGGCTTGTTCTGCTCGGCAAGAGCGCCCACGGACAGGGGGAAGCAGTTGCCCTTGTCTGTGAAGAACAGCAGGGTATGGTCTGTCTGGGTATGGAACAGATAGCGGTAGCCCTCATCGGGAGCGGCCGGCATCTCCAACTTCTCGAAGGCCCTGGGCGACAGGCGGCGCAGCTGCCCGCCTCTGGTCAGGAACACGATGGCCTCCTCGGGCTCGGGCTGTTCATCCACCGGCGCCTCCTCCTCTTTCTCCTCCGGGGAGATCAGGGTGGTGCGGCGGTCATCGCCGTACTGTTCGGCGATCTCGGACAGTTCCTTCTTGATGAGGGCGATCAGCTTCTTCTCGCTCTTGAGGATGCCCTCCAGCCGGTCGATGAGCTTCAGGGTATCGGCATACTCGGTGCGCAGGGAGATGATCTCCAGATTCGTCAGGCGCTGAAGCCTCAGGTCCAGGATGGCCTGCGCCTGAACCTCATCAAAGCCGAAGCGCTCCATCAGGCGCTGTCTGGCTTCCTTGCCGTTCCTGCTGGCACGGATCATGGCGATGACCTCGTCCAGATTGTCCACGGCAACGATGAGCGCTTCCAGTATGTGCAGTCTGGCCTTCGCCTGATCCAGTTCATACCGGGTGCGGCGGGTGACCACGTTCTTCTGATGGCAGATGAAGTAATGCAGGGCTTCCTTGAGGCCCATCTGAACAGGCTTGCCCCCGGCAATGGCCACCATGTTGACGCCGAAGGTCACCTGCATATCGCTGTACTTGAACAGGTATTTCAGCAGCCGCTCGGGATCGCTGTCCTTCTTCACCTCGATGACGGCGCGCATACCCATGCGGTCGCTCTCGTCGCGGATATCATAGATGGTGCCCAGCGGGCTGTTTTTCTTTTCCTCGCTCAGTTTCTGGATCTTTTCCAGCATCTGGGCCTTGGAGATGCCGAAGGGGATCTCGTCGATGACGATCATGATGCGGCCGGAATTGCCCTTTTCCATGTGGGTGCGGCAGCGCAGTGTCAGCTTGCCGCGTCCGGTCTCGTAAGCGGCGCGGATCTCCGGCGTATCGAGCAGCAGACCGCCCGTCGGGAAATCGGGGCAGGGCAGCACCTTCATCAGCTTGTCCAGGCTGACATCGGGGTCATCCAGCTGCAGGCAGACCGCGGCTGTCACCTCCCGCAGGTTGTGGGGCGGGATGTTGGTGGCAAGGCCCACGGCGATGCCGCTGGCGCCGTTCACCAGCAGGTTCGGGAAACGGGCGGGCAGCAGATCGGGCTCCTTCAGGGTATCATCGAAGTTGAGGCTGAAATCCACGGTATCCTTTTCGATATCCCGCAGCATTTCCAGCGCCAGGGGCGCCATGCGGGCTTCGGTGTAACGCATGGCGGCGGCGCCGTCACCGTCGATGGAGCCGAAGTTGCCGTGGCCGTCCACCATCACGCCGCGAAGCGAGAAGGGCTGGGCCATGCGGGTCAGGGCGTCATACACGCTGCTGTCGCCGTGGGGATGATATTTACCGAGGCAGTCGCCCACGATGCGGGCGCACTTGCGGTGGGGCTTGTCAGGCGCCAGGCCCAGCTCATGCATGGTAAACAGGATGCGGCGCTGAACGGGCTTCAGTCCGTCCTCCACGCGGGGAATGGCGCGCTCCAGGATCACGTGCTCGGCATAGGGCATCATGCTCTGGTGCATGACGTCCTCAAGGGGCATCTGAACGATATCGGGAGGGGTTTGCTGGACAGGGGGCTGCTTTGCCATATAGACCTCCGAAAAAGGAATTTCACTCGATCGTTTTTCTGTGTGTCATCTCGGTTTATTCGCCGGATCACCGGCCCGCCGGTCAGTCCTGCGGCTTCGAGGCGCCCGCGGCTTTGCTCAGGTGCTCGTCAAAATTATCCTTTTTGTTGAACTCGGCATGGCCGATGATGTATTCCTTGCGGGGATCCACCTTGTCCCCCATCAGGATGGTGATCATGCGATCCGCCTCGGCGGCGTCCTCGCAGGTCACCTGCATGAGCTTTCGGTTGGCGGGGTTCATGGTGGTTTCCCACAGCTGCTCGGGGTTCATCTCGCCCAGTCCCTTGTAGCGCTGCAGGGTGTAGCCCTTGAGCCCGGTGGTCATCTTCTTCAGGGCCTTGTCATCATAGGCATACTGGGTGGTGCCGTTCTTCTTGACCCCGTACAGGGGCGGCATGCCGATGTACACATGGCCCTCGGTGACCAGGGGACGCATATAGCGGTAGAAGAAGGTGAGCAGGATGGCTCGGATATGGGCACCGTCCTGATCGGCATCGGACAGGATGATGACCTTGTGATACTTCAGCGGCCCCAGATCGAAATCGTCATCGATGCCGGTGCCCAGCGCCGTGATGATGCTGCGGAATTCCTCGTTCTGCAGCACCTGCTCCAGGCGCTTCTTCTCGGCGTTCAGCGGCTTTCCTCGAAGGGGCAGGATGGCCTGGAAATGACGGTCGCGGCCCTGCTTGGCGCTGCCGCCGGCGCTGTCGCCCTCCACAATGAACAGCTCGTTCTCCTCCGCCCTGCGTCCGGTGCAGGCGGAAAGCTTGCCCACCAGCGGCGCGGTATCCAGTTCATTCTTCTTGCGCACCATGTCGCGGGCCTTCCGGCTGGCTTCACGGGCCTTGGCGGATTTCACGGCCTTCTCGATGAGCCGCTGTCCCAGATCCTGATTCTTCAGATCCTCCAGATACAGGTTCAGCTTGTCCGTGGCGATGGTCTCCACCACGGGGCGCACCTCGCTGTTGCCCAGGCGGCCCTTGGTCTGGCCCTCAAACTGGGGATTCTTGACCAGCACCTCCAGCACCACGGTGATGCCCTCGCGGAAGTCCTCGCCCGCCAGATTGCTGTCCTTGTCCTTCAGGGCGCCGATCTTGCGCGCGTAATCGTTCATTACCTTGGTGAGGGCCGTGCGGAAGCCCATTTCATGGGTGCCGCCCTCGCCGGTGGGGATGGAATTGACATAGGAGAAGACGGACTCGGTATATCCGTCGGTATACTGGATGGCGGCGGTGAAGATGATATCATCCTTCTTGCCTTCCAGATAGATGGGCTCGTCATGGAGCGGGGTCTTGTCCTTGTTCAGGAATTTCACATAATCCAGGATACCGCCGGCATAGCAGAACTCCTGATGCTGCAGCTCGGGGTTTTTAGTGGTCTCATCGTCAAAGGTGATCTTCAGGCCCTTGTTGAGGTAAGCCAGCTCCCTCAGGCGGCGGCTGACGCTCTCCCCGTGGAACTCCGTTTCCTCAAAGATCTCCGCGTCAGGCAGGAAGCGCACCAGCGTGCCCTTCTTGCGGGTGTTCCCCACCATTTCCAGCCCGGTAACGGGATAGCCGGCCTTCACTTTCTTTTCCTTTTCATCATACCAGGTCTCGAACCGCATGGCGTAATGGGTCCAGTTCCTGAAGATATCCACCGTCAGCCATTTGCTGAGGGCGTTCACGACGCTGGCGCCCACGCCGTGCAGACCGCCGGAGTAGGCGTAATTCTCATTGCCGAATTTGCCGCCCGCGTGCAGCTTGGTGAAAATGACCTGCACGCCGGGGATGCCCAGATCGGGATGCAGATCCACGGGCATGCCGCGGCCGTTATCCCACACGGAAGCAGAGCCGTCCTTATGCAGCGTGACCGCCACCTCGGTGGCATAACCGCCCATGAACTCGTCAATGGCGTTGTCCACGATCTCCCACAGCAGGTGGTGAAGCCCCTTGCTGCTGGTGGTTCCTATATACATGCCGGGCCGGATGCGGACCGCTTCCAGACCTTCCAGCACCTTGATACTGTCCGAATTATAACCTTGCCCCATGGGAACACCTCGATCACATATTTTTACATTTTATTATAGCATATTTTCCCGTGCAATACAAGCATTTGTGTTCCGGACGCGCCCAATCCACAAGTTGTAGATGCCTGTACCGGTCCATTACAGGGACCGCTGTAAAAGCGCAAACAAAAACAGCTCCCCGTTTTCACAGGGAGCCGCGGACAGATCAGCTTACTTGATGACCTCGCCGAAGACCTTTCCGCCGGCACAGGCGGCGTTGCTCTCATCGGTATCGATGTGCATGGCCAGGGAGAAATTATCGCTGACACGGACGACCACTTCACCGAAGGTGAGGCCGCGCTCGGTATCCAGCTTCACGGAAACGATGTCCTTGTCCTTCACACCGAAAGCCTCGGCATCAGCGGGAGTCATGTGGATGTGACGCTTGGCGGCGATGACGCCGATCTCGCACTCCACTTCGCCGCAGGGGCCCACCAGCTTGCAGCCGGGGGTGCCGGCGATGTCGCCGCTCTCACGGATGGGGGCCACGATGCCGATGGAACGGGCATCCGTCAGGGAAAGTTCGATCTGGTTGGCCTTGCGGACAGGGCCCAGGATGGAAACGCCGGCCAGGGTCTTCTTGGGGCCCACGACATCAACGCGCTCTTCGCTGGCAAACTGGCCTGGCTGGCTGAGCCACTTTTTCACATGCAGTTCGGCACCCTTGCCGAAAAGGGTCTCCAGAGCTTCCTGCGTCACATGTACGTGACGGGCGGAGGTTTCTACCAATACTTGTGCCATTTTTATATCCTTCCTTTCAGTTGATACGCGGTTACGCGGATATTATACTCCCGCCTCCCCGTTTTTTCAAGGGATACGGCAGATTTGGCTGAACAGTCAGCGGGACGCGGGCGGTCAGGTCCCGATCTTTTCGCGGATGTAATCCAGCGTCCTGTTCATCTTTTCAGGCAGCGGGGTGCCGTCCGGGGCGATGGTGAGGGCCTCCACGGTGTAATCCCCCCGGTAGCCGCTCTTCTTTATGAAATCGAAGAACCGGTCAAAGTCCACATCCCCTTCGCCGATGTGCAGTGTCTTCAGATTAGCCCAGTCCATGTATCCGCAGCGGATATCATTGATGTGCAGATGACGGATGTGCGGAATAAGATCTGCGTTTTTTTCATTATACAGCTCGTCCATCTGGCGGTGGAACTGCGCCATTTTCGTATCAAAGGTGAACCCGATGTCCGGATACATCTCCATCAGCTCCCGCAGATGGGTCATGGGATCTTGCACATTGCACACCACATTTTCCACCATCATGGCAAGCCCGTGATCCGCTGCGATCTTCATCAGCTCTCCGCAGCCCTTCAGGTTTGCGGGCATGTTGGAATCGCTGATCATCCCGTTCCACAGGTGCAGCACCATCCGGGTGCTTCCCAGATCATTCGCCAGGCGGCAGTTGATGATGAAGCGGCGCTTCGCCTCATCGAATTCCTCCCGCGCCAGATACTCGCCGATGGATTTTTCGGCGTGCAGCACGGGATAGTTGACGGGCAGATCCCGCAGGAAGGCGGTCAGCTCATCCACGATATCATACCATATGCCGTACAGCATGAATTCCACGCCGTCGCAGCGGATGGCGGGCAGGATGTTTCTGAGCTGCCGGAAATCCCTGTTGTTGGCGCGCACCACCAGCCCGCCGGTGGAGCAGATCACTCTGTTCATTTATGTTCCTTTCTTACTTGCGTCCTGTTCCGGAAAAAAAGAACAGACGATGCTGTTCTTTCTGATCCCGTTCCGGATCGCGGATCAGTCCGCGGTCCTGGGCGCGATATCGCTCAGTTCCAGTCCCTTGTTCTTTTCGCCCGCCAGACGGATGCTCCAGTCGTTCTCGAAGAACAGCACCCGGTTTTCATGGCTGTCATAGCCTCTGGCGGAGGTGGATGTCAGCTGCAGACCGGCATAATCGGCAACGGGGCAGGCTGTGATCCAGCGCACGAAGCGGTAATCCAGGCGGTCCATCAGCAGGTCCACGCCGTACTCGCTCTTGAGGCGGTAGGAAAGCACATCGAACTGCAGCTCGCCCACCACGCCCACGATGAACTCCTCCATGCCGGTCTCATCCCGGCGGAAGGTCTGGATGGCGCCCTCCTCGGCCAGCTGGGTGATGCCCTTCACGAACTGCTTGCGCTTCATGCTGTCCAGCGGACGCACGCGGGCAAAGCGCTCGGGGGCGAACACGGGGATCTTGGCAAAGCGGATCCTGCGGCCCACGCACAGGGTGTCGCCCAGGCGGTATACGCCGGGATCGAACAGGCCGATGATATCGCCGGGATAGGCCTTTTCCACGCCTTCCCGCTCATCCGCCATGAACTGCTGGGGCTGCTTGACCTGCATTTCCTTGTTGGTGCCGGAATGCCACACGGTCATTCCCTTTTCAAAGGTGCCGCTCACCACGCGCAGGAACGCCAGACGGTCCCTGTGGGCGGGGTTCATATTGGCCTGGATCTTGAAGATGAAGCCCGAGAAGCGCTCATCCTCCGGGTCCACATCCCCCTGATCGCACTCCCGGGGAAGGGGCGGCTGGGTGTAGCGCAGGAAACGGTACAGGAAGGGCTCCACGCCGAAATTGGTGACGGCGCTGCCGAAGAACATGGGCGTCAGTTCGCCCCGGCGGACGCGCTCCAGATCAAAATCGTCGCCGGCCTCGTCCAACAGCTCGATCTCATCGTGCAGCCGGTCGATATAGTGCTTTTCCAGCACATCCCCGATGGCGGGGTCATCGATGGATATCTCGGTCTTCTGGGCCTTTGTCTTTCCGTGGTCGCCGCCGAAATACAGCTCGACGTTCTTCGTATCCCTGTGATACACGCCCTGGAAATCGCCGTCCACACCGATAGGCCAGTTGACGGGGCAGGCGCGGATGCCCAGCACGTTTTCGATCTCATCCATCAGCTCGAAGGGATCCCGCGCGGCGCGGTCCATTTTATTGACAAAGGTAAAGATGGGGATGCCGCGCATGCGGCACACCTTGAACAGCTTCACGGTCTGCTCCTCCACGCCCTTGGCGGCGTCGATGAGCATGACGGCGCTGTCCGCCGCCACCAGCACGCGGTAGGTATCCTCGCTGAAATCCTGGTGACCCGGGGTGTCCAGGATGTTGATATGGAATCCGTCAAACTCAAACTGCATGGCGGAAGAGGTCACGGAAATGCCGCGCTGCTTTTCGATCTCCATCCAGTCGGATGTGGCATGGCGCTCCGCGCGGCGGGCTTTCACGCTGCCGGCCTGACGGATGGCTCCGCCGTAGAGCAGCAGTTTTTCGGTGAGTGTCGTTTTACCGGCATCGGGGTGACTGATGATCGCAAAGGTGCGGCGGCACTCCACCGCTTTATTCAGTTCAGACATATATGTTTTCCTCCGTATATCTTCTGTAAAAGAGGGCAGAAAACGCCCTTGGTGTTTTTATGTTAAACAGAAATATACGGCCCGTTACAACCATCCGGCGGGTTCCACATGGATGGGCTCGCCGTTCTTCATTTCATCCAGCACCATGAGAGAGCAGGTCCTGTCGGGCAGCACCGGTTTGGAATCCTTCAGCGCCAGCACGAAGCACACGCCCTCCACGTTGATATTGAACTCCTTCATCAGGGAGATCATGCCGCCGGCCGTTCCGCCGCCCCGCATGAAGTCATCCACGATCAGGCAGCTCTGGCCCTCCTTCACCGCGCGGCGGGAAAGGGACATGGTCTCGATCTTTCCGGAGCCCGTCACATAGCTGATATTGACAGCGCTCCCCTCGTACACCTTGGTGGCGTGACGGGCGATGATGAGCGGCACCCGCAGGGCCTCCGCGGCCATCAGCGCCACGGGGATGCCCTTGGTCTCCATGGTCAGTACAAAGTCCAGTTTCGTGTCATAATACTTCCCGGCGATCAGGTTGCCCATGCCCCGCACCAGTTCGGGCTCGCTGAGCAGATCGGAGAAATACAGGTATCCGCCCGGCAGACGGCGGTCCTCATCGGAGAACATCTCGCACAGCTTCTCCACGAAGGCGCGGTTCTTCTCCTGCTCGGCAAAGGGACGGAAACGGACGCCGCCGGCGGCGCCGCTGACGGTCTCCACTGTGCCCAGACCGTACTTCAGCAGACTTTCCCCCACCATGGAGATATCCTCGCTGACAGATGACTTGGCTGCGGAGAACATATCGCAAAACAGAGAAAGATTGATGATCTTGTTGGGACGTTCCGTCAGAACACGGGTAATGGCGGCGATTCTCTCTGTGCGTTTGACCTTTTCCATGAATAATCCCTCCTTATGGCCACCGGGCCGCATCCATTATACACTATATTCCCGAATATTGCTATACTTATTTTTGAAATTGTTCGCCTTTTTTCAAAAAAATGTAAAGTTTTATCCCGCGGTGGAAAAGCGGAGGAATTGTGATATAATAAGAATGCAGTTATTTGCCCTTCTCAAGATCCGCAGAAATGATCCTGTGATATACGAACGGAGGTCTCCCGTGAGCTACTATACCCCCGGTGATCCGTATCCGGTCAATCATGATATTCCGGACGGTCCCCGCCCCGGTGCTGTACCGCCGGCGGTCTGTCCGGCGCCCGGCCCGCAGCCCTTTTACCCGGCTCCCGGCGCCGTTCCGCCCCCGGTGGATCCCGCCGCCGGAGATACGGTGACCTATACCCCCGCCGGTCAGGCGCCTGCCGCGGACAGGCCTGTTCCCTATGCCCCGCAGACCGGTTATCCCGCCGGAGACGGTTATTACCAGCCCGGTTACCCGGGTGCAAATGAGGGTTATTACCAGCCCGGCTATCCCGCCGGGGAACAGCCGCCGTACCCGCCTGAGGGATATATGCCGCAGGACGCGTACGGTCAGCCCGGAGAGCCCGCACAGGGATACCCCGGAAACGGTCAGGCCCCGGAAGCGCCCTATACCCCCGCGTTCAGTGACAACACGGCGGACGCTCCCTTCACCGCTCAGGATTATGTCAAGAGCAGGGGAAATGAGGACGCCCCCTACAGCGCCGGTGAATACATCGGCAGCAGGAATGAGACCTGGGGGGCGTTCACCGCGGATGACAGTTATGACGAGGAGGAAGAGGAGCGCAGGCGCAAAAAGGAAAGATCCATCTTCAAGGAGCGCCAGCGCAAGCCCTCCTTCATCCTGGCGGTCATGGTCCATTCCCTGCGCCTGCTGCTGCTCATCATCCTGCTGACAGGTCTTTCCGGAGCGGGCGCCGTTGTGGGCGTCGCCCGGGCCTATGTGGACTCCGCGCCCGTGCTGGATCTGGCCGTGCTGGATCATCAGGCCCAGACCACCGTCATCAAGGATGCCAACGGCGACAAGATCTGCGACTACAAGGGAACGGAAAACCGCATCATGGTGCCCATCAGCACCATGCCCATGTACCTGCGCTACGCCTTCGTGGCCGTGGAGGACGCCCGGTTCTACGAGCATAACGGCATCGATGTGAAGCGCATCGCCGGCGCCTTTATCGCCAATTTCACCACCGGCTCCAATCAGGGCGGAAGCACCATCACCCAGCAGCTCATCAAAAACACCCTGCTCTCCTCCGAGCAGAGCTACAAGCGCAAGATCCAGGAAGCCTACCTGGCCATGCAGCTGGAGACCAAGTATTCCAAGGATGAGATCCTGGAATGCTACCTGAACACCATTTATCTGGGCGAGGATTATTACGGGGTCAAGACCGCCTCCTACGGTTATTTCGGCAAGGAGAACCTCACCGATCTGACCCTCCGGGAATGCGCCATGCTGGCGGGCGTCACCCGCAACCCCTCCTACTACAACCCCCGCCGCAATTTCTATACCCGCCGGAGCGAGACCACCGATTACGCCGCCATCACCGATGCCCGCACCGATTATGTGCTGCTGTGCATGTACGAGAACGGCTTTATTTCCTATGAGGAATATCAGGGCGCGCTGGACCGGAGCACGGCCCATGTGCTGTCAGCCTCCCCCGAGGGAAACGATCTGTACAAATACCCCCACTATGTGGAATACGCCATCCGGGATGTGATCCAGGTGCTGCTGAAGATCAACGGTCTGGAAAACACCGCCGCCAACCGCAACAGGATGGACCGGGAGCTGCGCACCGGCGGCTATGTGGTGTGGCTGGCCGTGGATCCCGAGATACAGACCGCTCTGGAGGACACGCTGTACGGATATGATTATCCCGATCTGCGGGATCCCTCCGACAAGGTGTACCGGGCGCGCAACGCCGACGGCACCTATACCGATATCCCCCAGCCCCAGGCGGCGGCTGTGGTCATGGATTACAGAACGGGTGAAGTGAAGGCCATCGTGGGCAGCCGCACCCGTCCCACCCAGCGCAAGACGCTGAACCGCGCCACCGATATGAACATGCCGGTCGGCTCCTCCATCAAGCCCATCGGCGTATATGCTCCCGCCATCGAGGGCGGGCAGAGCCCCGCCTCCGTCGTCTACAACATGCCGCTGCCTCTGGCCGGCTGGAAGAATGACGAGGGGCAGGATTCCTGGCCCAAGAACTACGGCGGCAGCGAATACCGCGGTCCCGAGACCATGCGCACCGCCCTCACCTATTCGGACAACACGGCAGCCGCCTATGCCCTGCTCAATTACAGCAGCGTGGAGCGGAGCGCCGATTTCCTCAAAAGGCTGGGCGTTTCGGACAAGCATATCAACGCCACGCCCTTCGGGCTGTCCCTGGGCAGCAGCGGCATCACCCCCTTTGAGATGGCGGCCGCCTACAGCTGCCTTGGCAACGGCGGCGTGTACCTGACGCCCATCACCTTCCTGGGCCTGTTCAAGCAGGATGAGAACAGCAACTGGGTGACCGTCTGGGACAGCAAGCTGAACCAGACCCAGCGCCGGGTGTTCTCCGCCTCCACCGCGTGGCTCGTCATCGACATGATGAAGGACGCCGTGGCGGAAGGCACCGGCACCCCCGCCAAGATCAAGGGCCAGACCGTGGCCGGCAAGACCGGCACCAACTCCGATCAGAAGGGCGTCTTCTTCGTGGGCCTCACCGGCTGGTACTGCGGCGCGGTATGGGTGGGCCATGACAATTACAAGTCCCTGTCCTCCAAGGCCACGGGCGGAAAGACCGCCGGCAAGCTGTGGCAGACTTTCATGACAAAGATCCACACCGTGAAGGGCCTGGGCAATCAGGATATCCTTCCGGGAACGCCTGAGAGCTACGGTCTGGTGAAAGTGACCACCTGCGCCGTATCCGGTCAGCTGGCCACCGATGCCTGCAGGCATGACGCCATGGGCTACCGCACCGTGACGGATTACTGGAGGGAAGGCACTCAGCCCACCGTATACTGCCAGATGCACGTGGAAGTGCCCGTATGCGATGAGACCGGCAGGATCGCTTCCCAGAACTGCCCCTCCTCCTCCACAAAGGGCATCCTGATCCTGCCGTACGGGCATCCGCTCACCCGGTATCAGGGCACCCAGTACGAGGGCGTGCTGACGGATTATCTGGGCGATTACGCCAGCCTGCGATTCACAGGCGATCCCTACGGCGACGCGGCCGCGCTGGCGCCGCTCACCTGCACGCGGCACACCCAGAGCCAGGGCGGCAGCTATGACATCCCGGCCCCGGCAGCATCATCCCAGACGGTGCAGAACGCGCAGACGCTCCTTTCCCACGCGATGACGCAGCTGTCATATATGGACCCCTCCTCTCCGTACTATTACGAACTGTATGCCGCCGTTCAGAACATGCAGGAAGTGCTGAACTCCTCCGCCGCGGACAATCAGCTGTATGAAGCCATGAGCCGGTTGACACAGGCCATGGCGGCGGTCGAATAAACATGCTGGAACTGAAAGACCTGAAAGGCATCGGGGAGGGCCGTCTGGCGGCCCTTCACCGGGCGAATATCCGCAGCGTACAGGCGCTGATCCTCACCCTGCCCTCCTCCTACCGTGACATGACGAAGGACACCCCCGTGGGGGAACTGGTGCCCGGCATGACGGTGTGCGTGACAGGGTGTATTTCGCGTACCCCGAAGCTGAGCCGCTTCAAGGGACTCAGCCGCGTGACGGCGGCCATCCGGGATGAAAGCGGCACCCTGCCTCTGCAGTGGTACAACCAGCCGTGGATAAAGGACAACCTGCCGGAAGAGGGCGAAGTGACGCTGTACGGCAGCGTGATGGCGGACAAGAACGGAAAGCTGCTGATGAACGGCGCGCAGATCGTGCATGAGCGCGCCATCCTGCCGGTCTACAAAGCGCTGAAGGATATTCCCGGAAAGACCCTGCAGCAGATCCTGAAGCAGGCGCTGGAGCAGATCGATGAGTGCTGCCCCGAGACCCTGCCGGAATTCGTGCGGATGAAATACGGCCTGTGCGAGCGCAATTTCGCTCTCCGTCAGGCCCACTTCCCCCTCAGCATGGAAAACCTGGCCATCGCCCTGCGGCGGCTTTCCTTTGAAGGCATGCTGTTCTATCAGGCGGCCACCGTGCTGATGCGGGGCGAAAAGGAAGCGGGCGCCGTGATCGCCCCCGGCCGGGGAAAAGAATTCCTGCAGTCGCTGCCCTTCCCGTCGACAGGCGCCCAGGCAAGGGTGCTGGATGAGATCGAAGCGGATATGGCCTCCCCTGCCGCCATGAACAGGCTGGTGCAGGGCGATGTGGGCTGCGGCAAAACCGCGGTGGCCTTCGCCGCCCTCTACGGCTGTGTGAAGAGCGGATTTCAGGGCATCATGATGGCGCCCACCGAGATCCTGGCAAGGCAGCACATGGAAAGCGCGAAGGCCCAGCTGGAGCCTCTGGGCGTCCGGTGCGGGCTGCTGCTGGGCGGCATGAAGGCCAAAGAGCGCAGAGAAGCGCTTGCCGCCATCGCTTCGGGCGAGTGGCAGGTGATCTTCGGCACCCACGCCCTGCTGAGCGAAAGCGTGGAATACGCGGCGCCGGGGCTCATCGTGACGGATGAGCAGCACCGCTTCGGCGTGAAGCAGCGCGGCACCCTGAGCAAAAAGAGCGCGCTGAAGCCCAACGCCCTGGTCATGAGCGCCACCCCCATCCCCCGTTCCCTGGCGCTGGTGCTGTACGGCGATCTGGATATCTCCGTCGTGAACGAAATGCCGCCGGGGCGCACCCCTGTGAAGACCCGCGTCGTGCCCGAGGAAAAGCGGGGGGATATGTACCGGTTCATCGCCGATCTGGTGCATCAGGGGCGGCAGGCCTATATCGTGTGCCCCATGGTGGAAGAGAGCGAAACGCTGGACGCCAAGAGCGCCAAGGAGACTTACGCCGCCCTGTGCACAGGCCCCCTATCGCAGCTGCGGCTGGGGCTCACCTGGGGCGGACAGGGCGCGAAGGAAAAGGAAAAAGTGCTGGGCGAATTCGTTGCCGGCAGCATCGATGTGCTGGTGGCGACCACCGTGGTGGAAGTGGGCGTCAATGTGCCCAACGCCTCCGTGATGGTGATCGAGAACGCCGACCGCTTCGGCCTTTCCCAGCTGCATCAGCTGAGGGGGCGCGTGGGCCGCGGCGCTGAGGTCAGCTGGTGTTTCCTGATGGCAAAGCCCAACGAGCGCCTGAAGACCCTCTGCGAGACCAGTGACGGCTTCGAGGTGGCGAAAAAGGATCTGGAGATGCGGGGCCCCGGTGATTTTCTGGGCACCCGCCAGCACGGCACAAGGCTGCTCCCCGGCATGAATTTCATGACCGATACGTACCTGCTGGAACAGTCGGCCGCCTGCGTCAGGCTGCTGCAGACGCCCGGCTATGAGGAGGAATGGGAAACGGTGAAGGAGAACGCCCGCGCCCTGTTCCGGGAAACCATGGAGGACATCGCCATGAACTGAGGCCGGATGGTCGAAAATGCCCGAAAAACCGCCGTAAAAGCTTATTGAAAGTGCTTACGCGATATGCTATAATCAATTCAGTTCCATAAAAGGAGGATCAAAAGCATGGATATCCGTTATTCCTGCAACCAGCGCGATTTCAAGCGCTACACCACTGAAGAGACCCGCAGAGAATTTCTGATCGAAAAACTGTTCGTAGCCGATGAGGTGACCGCCGTTTACAGCCATGTGGACCGCATGGTGACCCTGGGCGTCATGCCTGTCAATGAAAAAGTGCCTCTGGACAAGGGCATCGATATCTGGAAGAATTTCGGAACGAATTATTTCCTGGAGCGCAGGGAGCTGGGCATGTTCAACGTGGGCGGCAAGGGAAAGGTATATGCCGATGATGTCACCTACGAGCTGGATTACAAGGACTGCCTGTATATCACCCGCGGCGTGAAGAGCGTGACCTTTGAAAGCGATGATCCGGCGGCCCCCGCCAAGTTCTACATCGTATCCGCTCCCGCCCACTGCAGCTATGAAAGCCGCCTGATCCGCATCGCGGACGCCGCCAAGAAACCCTGCGGCGCCGCCGAGACCAGCAACAAGCGGGTCATCAACCAGTTCATCCATCCCTCCGTGCTCAAAACCTGCCAGCTTTCCATGGGCATGACCCATCTGGACGAGGGCAGCGTGTGGAACACCATGCCCGCCCATACCCATGAGCGCCGCATGGAAGTGTATTTCTACTTTGAGATCCCGCAGGACAACGTGGTCTTCCATATGATGGGCGAAGGCAGCGAGACCCGCCATATCGTGATGCAGAACGAGCAGGCCGTCATCAGCCCCTCCTGGAGCATCCACGCCGGCGCGGGCACCAGCAACTACACCTTCATCTGGGCCATGGGCGGCGAGAACCAGGCCTTTGACGACATGGATGTCATCCCCACCACCGAACTGAGATAACGAGGAGGATCAAGGATATGGATATGAAGGATTTTTCCCTGCAGGGCAAGATCGCGTGGATCACCGGCGCTTCCTACGGCATCGGCTTTGCCATTGCTGAAGCCTTCCATGCCGCCGGCGCCGCCATCGTCTTCAATGACATCAATCAGGAACTGGTGGACAAGGGCCTCGCCGCCTACGCCGAAAAGGGCATCCCCGCGAAGGGCTATGTGTGCGATGTGACGGACGAGGACGCCGTTCAGGCGCTGGTTCGGAAGATCGAGGAAGAAGTGGGCGTCATCGATATCCTGGTGAACAACGCCGGCATCATCCGCCGCATCCCCATGACCGAAATGAGCGCCGCGGAATTCCGCAAGGTGGTGGACGTGGATCTGAACGCCCCCTTCATCTGCAGCAAGGCCGTCATCCCTGCCATGATCAGAAAGGGCCACGGCAAGATCATCAATATCTGCTCCATGATGAGCGAGCTGGGCCGTGAGACCGTATCCGCCTATGCCGCCGCCAAGGGCGGACTGAAGATGCTCACCCGCAACATCTGCTCCGAATACGGCCAGTACAACATCCAGTGCAACGGCATCGGCCCCGGCTATATCGCCACGCCCCAGACCGCTCCCCTGCGCGAAAAGCAGCCCGACGGCAGCCGTCATCCCTTCGATCAGTTCATCGTCAGCAAGACGCCCGCGGCCCGGTGGGGAGATACCGCCGATCTGCAGGGTCCCGCCGTGTTCCTGGCCAGTGACGCCAGCAACTTCGTGAACGGGCATGTGCTGTATGTGGACGGAGGCATCCTGGCTTACATCGGAAAGCAGCCCTGACACCGTTTGAATATCCGGAGACCGCGGCATCATCCGCGGTCTCCTTTTCTGTTCCTTCAGACGCGCTCATCCGGAAAAAACGGGTGCAGAAATCCTGCAAAAACGCGTCTTCGTTTGTTACAGATCTGTTACAGATCAGAAGATCTCCGTTTTCTCTTTCTGTGGAAAAGTTGCCTATTGACAGCCTGTGGATAACTCATGTTTTCCACAGGCATTTTTTATACAATTGCCGGTTTTCAAGGGGTTTTGCCGCTTTTTCTGTGGATAACCCTGTGGATTGTGTGGAAATATACAATATTCACCGCCTGCATAAAGAATGATCCGAAAGGAGTAAAAAGACGACAAAAACCCCTTAAAAAAGGCATTTTTGCCCTTTTTCGCAAAACGCGTCTCTGCATAAACATTATTCTTTATTCACCGTTCCAGGTTTTACCTGTGGATAAGAAAAAATCAGAGGCGCCGCGAACATTTAAGAAATTTGTCACTTGACAAAAAAACGGACGGCATCCGTGCAGGATTTTATGCGTGAAAATGCAGGCGCTTTCCGCTGGCCGGTTTCACGCGAAAAGGCTGCCCTCTCCGGGCAGCCTTTCAGGGTTTCATATACGCGTTTCTGTGTATCCTCCGGTGTAACAGAGAGCCTCATTCTTCCCTGCCGGAAGCTTCCTCTTCCTCCGCCGCGGCCTTTTCCATGCCCAGAAGCAGCACATGGCGTTCATCCGCCTCCAGGACGGAAATGCGCCATCCGCCGAAAAGGAAGGAATCGCCGGGATCGGGCACCCGTTCCTCATGCTCCATCACCCAGCCGCCCACTGTGGCGGCCTCCGTCTCGATGGTGAGAGAGAAACGCTCGGCAAAATCCTCGGCATCGGCGTCGCCGCGGATCTGCCAGGAAGTATCAGTGATCTTTTTGAAGGATTCCTCGATCTCGTCATGCTCGTCCCAGATCTCGCCCACCAGCTCCTCCAGGATGTCCTCCATCGTCACGATGCCTGCTGTGCCGCCGTATTCATCGGTGACCACCGCCAGCTGCACCTTTTCCTTCTGCATCTGCCGCAGCAGATCATCGATCCCGGTGGACTCGGGCACATACACCGGCTCCTTCATGATCTCGGCCAGCTTCACCACCCTGTTCTGCTTCAGGGCGCGGTAGAAATCCTTCTGGTGAATGACGCCCACGATGTCATCCAGCGTTTCCCTGTACACGGGCAAACGGGAATAGCCGGTCTTCAGGAACACGTTTTCCACCTCTTCGGTGGTCTCATCCAGAGATACGCCGTCTATGCGGACGCGGGGCGTCAGTATATCCGCCACATCCTGATCCCTGAATTCGATGGCGCTGCGCACCAGCTCGCTCTCTTCCTTGTCCAGCACGCCCTCCTGCTCGACCTCCTCCACCATGGTGATGAGCTCATCCTGGGTGAGGCGGCGGTCCTCCTTGTTTTTGAAGAAGTGGCCGAGGAAGGCCTTCCATTTGCTGAACAGCCAGTTGACCGGCGTAAGGATCTTCACCAGGACGCTCACGAGGGGCGTCACCCGCATGGCGAACTTTTCGGGAGATTCCTTGGCCAGCGATTTGGGCGTGACCTCACCGAAGATCAGCACCAGCAGCGTGATGACCGCTGTGGAGACCGTCGCGCCGGTATCGGCATTTCCTTTCAGGATGTCGGTAAACAGCAGGGTGCCCACAGAAGCCATGGCGATGTTCACGATGTTGTTCCCCACCAGGATGGTGGAAAGCAGGTCATCGTAATCCTCCGCCAGTTTCAGCGCCCGGTCGGCCTTCCGGTTCCCGTGTTCCGCCAGGCTCTTCAGCCGGGTCTTGTTCAGGGAGGAAAATGCCGTCTCAGTAGCCGAGAAGAAGGCGCTGAGCAGGAGCAGTGCAAGAATGAGTATGATCTTTAATGTCATGGTTTGTTGTTTCTATCCTCCGTCGGGGCCGCCGGTCCGCCGTGCTCCCCGTATGATCTTCTGTCAGAATGTTGTCTTTATACCCCGGAAAACGCAAAAAAGCATATCCGTCATCTGAAACAGATACGGACATGCCTGACAGTCTCACGCAAATGAACATCTATGGCGCAACCGCCACAATCGCCCTCCACGAGGCGAACACGCTCCTTCCGGTCCCCATGGGATCATGCTCATATTCTACACGAAGCGGGGGATCATGTCAATAAATAATTGCAAAATTGTTACAGAATGCGGCAGATCCCGTCAAAAGCGGCCCGGAAACGCAGCCCGGAAAGGATAACGGTGACAAATGACCTTCTTTTGTGCTATACTTGTCAGCGAAAATATCCGTCTCGCGCGCACAGCCGCGCGGGATGTGTCTCGGGAGGGAAAAAGCATGAGTAAGTCCCGCAGGATCATCGGGATCTGCCTCAACCTGGCCGTCGCGTTCATGGCCATTCACGGGATCGCGCTGATGATGCACAGAGGATGGGCCATCCTCCGTTTCTACACCGTTCTGAGCAACCTTCTGGCGGCGGTCGCCTGCCTGCTCTGCGCCGGATGCTTCTTCTTCGGCACCGAGGCTCCCGGATGGATCCGGTACCTCAAGCTGGCCGCCACACTGGGGCTGACGCTGACCTTCCTGATCGCCGCGGCGGTGCTGGCGCCGGATATGGGCTTTTATGAGATCTTCCTCGAGGGCGCCGTGCTGTATCACCACCTGCTGTGCCCGGTGCTGTGCATCATTTCGTTCCTCCTCTTTGACAGGATATCCGTATCTCCTTTGACGGGCGCTGTCATCACGGCGGTGCCCACCATCATCTACGGGATCGTCGCCTATATCCTGAACATCACCCGCGTCATGACCGGCCCCTATCCCTTCCTGCAGGTCTATGACCAGAGCGTGGCCGCCACTATTCTGTGGATCATCGGGCTCATCGTGCTGGTGAACCTGCTGGGCTTCCTTCTGGTATGGCTGAACCGCAGGATCCATAAAACCGCGGATTAAGAGCCCCGGCGGAGCCCGCCTCCCGGAAACGGTTTTCAGAAGACCGCTTTCCGGAAAAGGGCTGCGCTGAAGAGCATCACAGAACATCGCATCGAACATAAAAACAAACCCGGCACCTCACGGTGACCGGGTTTGTTTCTTGCTCATCAATACTTGCGCTTGCGAGCAGCTTCAGCCTTCTTCTTGCGCTTTACGCTGGGCTTTTCGTAATGCTCACGCTTGCGGACCTCCGCGAGGACGCCTGCGCGCGCGCACTGTCTCTTAAAACGCTTCAGAGCGCTTTCCAAAGACTCATTCTCTTTTACTCGAACTTCAGACACTTTTTTCCCTCCCTTCGCCACACTCGCCTGGCTGTCGCCGTAAACACGGCGGATGGCGACCGTGCATGTATTATAGCGCGAACAGTGTCCGGCGTCAACAGTTTTTTCGGCTGAAAAAAGGGATTTTTGCAATTTTACAGTTTTGAAATATATGGG
>PITV01000107.1 GCA_017577285.1 Clostridiales bacterium | reverse complement strand
GTAAGCGCCAGTGCTAACACCGGAGAAACCCTGAACAGCGCCGGCATTCTTGATCGCCGCCAGAGGGGTTGCGAATGTGACAGCGTCTGCAAACACAGGAGCTGTACCGATGGAACGTACAGGAAGTGCCCATTTCGTCATAAGAGCCGGCCAGCTGGCAAGCAGAGCCGCTCTCGCTGTAAGCGCGGGATTCAGGAAGTTATGACCTATGCCGCCGAACAGCTGCTTTACAACGATGATCGCGAACACGCTGCCGACAACAGGCACCCACAGCGGAACTGTGCTTGGAAGGTTCAGCGCGAGGATCAGGCCCGTGGCAGCAGCGGAAAAGTCTCCGATACGGACGGTTTTTTTCGCAAGTTTCTGCCACACCCATTCAGCTGCTACGGCGCTGGCAACAGAAATGCAGATGATCCAGAGCGCGTCTGTACCGAAGAAATATATGCCGGCGGCGGTGGGCAAAAGCAGCGCGATGAGCAGGGTCCTCATGATATCTTTCGTATCATGATTCGTGTGGATATGCGGGCCGGGTGCAAGTCTGATATTCATAGCGCTCATATCCTCCTTATGTTGATCAGTTCACGGGCGTTTCTGAAGGAAGCAACCAGCCAGCGTCTCGCAGGGCATACATACGCGCAGCTTCCGCACAGCATGCAGTCCATGATATGGGCGTCTTTCGCTGCTTTCAGGTCATTCCTGTCACACAGATTCTTGAGTTTGTAGGGATCCAGACCCATAGGACATGCCGTAACGCACCGTCCGCAGCGGATACAGGCTGTTTCCTGAGGCGACCTGGCCTGTTCATAGGCAATCGCTACAATCCCGTTATTTGCCTTTGTTGTGGCTACAGTATCATTCGGAGCACAAATGCCGGTCATAGAGCCGCCGGCAAAAATTTTGCCGATGATATCACTGTAACCGCCGCAGGCGCCGATTGCATCCTGAAACACTGTACCGATACGCAACCGTAGATTATCAGGATCTCTTACTGCTCCGGTCACTGTCACGATCCTTTCAATGACAGGTTTTCCGTCAATCACAGCATCGGCGATTGCAGCTGCCGTGCCCACATTGAGTACAACAGTATGCACATCAATCGGCAGTTTTCCGCTGGGCACTTCGCGACCTGTAACCGCTTTGATCAGCTGTTTTTCTCCACCCTGAGGATACTTTGCCTTGAGCACCGCAACCTCAACGCCATCCCGTCCATATGCCGCCTTTTTGACGGATTGTACAGCATCCATTTTGTTATCTTCAATGGCGATGATACCTTTATTCACTTTCAAGGCCCGCATCACTGCACGCAGACCGTCCACAACACGAATGGGTTCTTCCAGCATCAGACGGTGGTCTGCTGTAAGGAAAGTCTCGCATTCCGCACCGTTCAGGATGATCGTATCGATCGACTTTCCCTCAGGAACCGTAAGCTTCACATGCGTCGGGAAGCACGCTCCGCCCATGCCGCAGATACCGGCGTCACGAATTGCCGGAATGATCTTTTCAGGATCCGCTTTCTCAACGTTTCCCAGTCCCTGAAGTTCCACCCAGTTATCGTTGAAATCGTTCTGAATCGTCACACAGGTGCTGGGGCCCTTGCCAAGCATCTGCTTCGGCCCGACTTCCGTGACCAGACCACTGATGGAGGCATGCACCGGAATGCCGCGCGGGCCGTTGGCTTCGCCGATCACTTGTCCCACCAGCACCTTATCGCCTTTTTTAACACAGGGGATACAGGGCGCGCCGATATGCTGATCCATCGCGATGCAGACACTGTCCGAAACAAACTCACGTATAGGCTTTCCCATCGTTGGTTTTTTACCGGCACCCATAGAATGAAGCGGATGAATACCGCCTCTGAAAGTATATTTTTTCACAAAACCTCTCCTTTCCTACCGCTTGACCGAATTAATTCTGAGATTGTGATAAAGTCAGTTTTGTATACCTTGTTGATACGCACTGATCTGTATCACAGTTATTCAAGTCCGTTACCGTATCCGAATACAGTTACTTCAACTTACGCTTAATCATTCTTTGTTGTTTTCTTTTTCGATCGTTATTTGTTCTATGCTGTGACCCAGCAGTTTTTCCGCTTCGCTGAAGCGTCTTTCCTGAATACATCTCCGGATATCTGATGACGATATCTTTTTTCCATCCTCTGAACACACGCTTTTAACAAGAATGCATTCTATTCCCTTTTTCGAACAAATCCTTTTCAGTGATTCTCCGTCTTCTCTGCCGGATCTGCCGAAACGGTGTTCTTCGCCGACTACTATGCAGGCACAGTTATTATCAGCGATCAGAGAATTGATAAAATCTTCACCCTCAGTTGACATTGTTTTTTCTGTAAAAGGGCTTATGATCACCTCATCTGCTCCATATTCCTTCAGCCAGAACGATCTTTCTTCGGTACCTGTAAGGGTCAGAATCTTCTTTCCACTTATCACCTCTAAAGGCGGCCGGTCAAAGGTGTGGACGATTACTCTGCATTCATGCTCAGCCGCATACTCTTTGGCTGCTTTCAAAAGGTTGATATGCCCCAAGTGAACTCCGTCAAAGAAACCGAGGCACAGAACGTACTTCTGTTTCATTCGTTGCGCTCTTTCTGTTATCTTTTTATTTTCTTACATGCCTGTAATATTCCGATCCCGGTTCAGGCAATTCGAAACATCTTCAAAAACATCTCATCCAGCTTGCCGTTCATTATTCAAACAAGCATTTGCAATCATTTTCCAAGGGAAGGCATAACCTTTTCATAGCCGTCATTGATAGCGGTAACTACAGCACGGGTTGTGATCGTTGCGCCTGAGATGGCATCCACATCATCCATGCTCACAGGCAGGCTCATGCCGATAAACTGATTGTAGAACTCAGGTTCAAGCGCAAGCTCGCCAAAATACTCGGTTTCACAGAAGTCGTTATCACCGATAGTGATCTTCGCGATCTTTCCTTCATCGGTTACGGTCATGAATACAGCCACGGGACCGCACATGCCCTGGGAAGACGCGCTCACCTTTATACCGAGTTCATCTCTCTCAAAGCTTTCCTCAACCTGAGCGTTCTCGGCAGCATAGGCATCCGGATCAGTTACATACAGTAAAATACTGTTCACAGCGCCTGTTACAGCCTTTGATGTGACGGTAGCTCCGGAGACAGCGTCCACATCGTCTCCGAGCACGATATTACCCGTTTTACCGATAAACTGGCTGCGGAAAGCTTCGTCTCTTGTTTTGCCGCCAAAGCTCGGAGTTTCACTGAAGGATTCATCACCAACGCTCATCTCCGTGATCATATTGTTTTCATCCAGTGTAACTTCCACATATACAGGACCGGCAAATCCCTGTACTGTAGTCGCGTATTTTCCTTCACCAAGAGTTTGGATCGCTGTTTCCTCTTTCTTGATCTCAAATCCCGCTTCAGCACCGATTGTTTCCATTCCGGTGTTGACCGCGCGGATCACGGCTTTGGACGTGATCGTGGCGCTGGTAATGGCATCGATCTCTCCCCCGTCCTTACTCAGGGCAACCGGAGCAGTCTTGTCTTTAAACTGTTCCTGGAAAGCAGGATCCTTGGATTTGGCTCCCAGTCCGGCGGTTTCAGAAAAATTGTTTCCGCCGACAGAAATACCCTGAATGATTCCATTGGGATCCGCAGCCACAGTCACTTCGATCTCG
Source organism: Clostridiales bacterium (assembly GCA_017577285.1). GTDB lineage: Bacteria > Bacillota > Clostridia > Christensenellales > Aristaeellaceae > ZC3RG03. The sequence goes on along the minus strand of PITV01000107.1, from coordinate 4,144 downwards.
CCGCCAAAGCCTGTTTCTTTTACGGTAGTAACATATCCGACAGGGTTTCCGGCGCTATCTTTTCCGGTATAAACGCCGTTTTCTTCATTAAGTTCAAATACCGCAGCGGAAGGGAGTAATTTCTGGCGGGTAGCGATCTCGGCCTTTTGACCGTTTTCAGCAATGATTCCCTCTGTGATGCCGTTAGTGACCGCCAGACAACCCGCTGCCACCACGCAGATGATCGTAAGTACAAGCCATGCCGGCAATTTCTTTTTCTCTGTGTTTGTTTTTTCCATCTTTTTGACGCCCTCCGTTTCTGTAGACACCGGATAATTACCGGCCTAATTCTTCACATATTTGTTGTATCCGTCAGAATAATACACTGTGCCGTCCAAAGCTACCCATACAGCCTCTGCCCCATATTCCCTGAGAAGATTTTTTCCTTCCTCAAGCGAGGAGAGAAACAGCGCTGTGGAAAGTCCGTCCGCGATACCGCTGTCAGAACAGACAACGGTCACCCCGTGCCATAATTCTGCCGGCAGCAAAGTTTCGGGATCGATAATATGATGCCATGTTTTTCCGTTCCATGTGAACCTGCGCTGATAATCTCCGCTGGAAACCACAGCACCGCTATCCAGGATCAACTTGTTTATATACTGATTTGCCTCACCAAGCGGATCCTGTACACCGACAGTCCATTTATCACCTGTATCAGCTTTAGGTCCGGTTGCGACCACATTACCCCCGACTGAAACGAGCATTCCGTCAGGCATCGTATTGCACACCTGCTGCACCGCGTACCCTTTAGCTACAGCCCCAACATCCAGCCTCAGAAGGGGATCAAGGAAGCGGACGGTATTCTTTTCAGGATCCAGTTCCAGCTTATCAAAACCCGTGTGCAAGCGTGCTTCCAGCAGATCTGACATTTCCGGAATATAGGCGTTTTCGGGATCATTGATACTGTCTTCCCTTGCCTCGTGCCATAAACAGAGAACTGAGCCTAAAGTGATGTCCACTTTCCCGTTGGTTTTTTCAGCAATCGATCTTGAGAACAGAAGCAGATCCATCAGTTTCGGATCCACTGTCACTGTTTCACCGGCATGATCATTCAGATACTTGATGTTAATGACGCCTTCATAATCACTGTACATATCATACAATTCATGATATACGAGCAGCCTGTCATGTAATTCCTGGGCCGTTTGCTTGAATTCTTCTTCGTCTTTTCCGTATCCCTTTACATAGGTCACGGTATCAAACAATTCCAGAAAACTCGCCGTATAGGACTTCAGCGACGGATCCGGCACGAAACCGTTTCCGTTTTCATTTATATTACCCGGATCATTTCCGCATCCGCTCAGGAACATGACGCATATCACGATCAGAACAAAAGTTCGCTTTTTGCACATGGAAGGTTCTCCCTTTCTTTTCAGTGCATTACCTGTAGATTATAATGTATAAAAGCGCTAAAATCAATATTTACAACAACAATTTATAGAACGATAGATAAAATATTCTTTTTAACCTGTAAGTTGTTTATCATATTTGATATAAGCGTTTGTCTGTGTGTAATTAAAAACCACGGGAGCAAAAGCGCTCCCGCGGTATAAGGCTGAATTTCGTTTGTTATTCGACGGTCTTGGTGATCAGTTCGATCATTTCGGCAATAGACACAGTGGCGAAGGCGGTGATATCAGCATCATCCGTCTTTCCATCGTCATTCACGGAAATGCCGGTGATCTCAGCAACAGTCTTGCCGGTCACATACTGGCAGAACGCCGCAGCCTGCTCGTTCCACTCTTTGCCGATGCTGGAAGCACGGCGCATGCCGTAGCCGTCACCCAGCTGATTTTTGGTCTGCACTGCAGCAGTAAGATCACTGGTCAGGGCGCCAGCAGCATCAAACTTCACGGTGGGCTGAGCGGCATCGATGTAGCAGCTGGTCACGGTATCTCCATTCTTGGTGATCACACCAAAGAAAGTATAGCCCTGTACCTGTCCGTCCTTATTCTCGGTAGCATCCTTGGACTTGCTGATGCCGGTCACCTGGGTGAGATAAAGTTTGTCGCCCTTTACGGCGCCATGATAATCGGCATTCTCGGCCGCGGCAATAATGGCATCGATATAGCCCGCTATGGACAGGGTAACAGTAGCAGCCAGATCAGCATCGGCAGCCTTTCCTTGTTCGGTCAAAGCAATGCCTTTAAGTTCATCTACCTTCTTGCCAATCACATACTCGCACAGGCCTTCCATCTGTTCAAACCATTCCCTGCCGATGGAGCTGGCCGCACGCATTCCATAGTTGTCCTTCAGTTCATTCTTGGAAGCGAAAGTGGTGGTAGCGGCGTCAACAGTCAGCTTGCCTTCAGCAGTAATGCCGACTTTGACCTGGATCATGTCGATCACAGCATCGGTAATGACATTGTCAGCATCCACGGCAACAGCAACCATCGTGTATTCGATGGAGGCGGTACCGTTCTTGTTTTCTGTGGCGGCCTTGCTGCCGGTCATGTTCACATCTACATACAGACCGGTCTTAACCTCGTCCTCAGCGGCCGCGAAGCAGCACACAGAAAAGAGCATAACGATGACAGTTACGAAAGAGAGCAGTTTTTTCATGATTTTTCCTCCTCATGATGATTTTTATTACTCTGTTTCATTTCGAAATGGGTCAGAAATGAAAACAAAATACGGAAAATAATGACGGCCGCCAGGATAAGCAGTTCTTCCTTTTCCTGAAGAGTAACCGTTTTAAGGATCTCGGCAGCCATGAAAAATTCCAGAGCAAGTGAAAGACCTTTTGACAGCCTGTGTTCCGGGTTAGAGGAATTTTTACCCGCAAGCGAACGCACATAACCCGCAAAAGACAGCACAACCGTTATCAGAACAACGATGATCGCGATCAGTTCAAAAACGGGTATACATATTCCGGTCACCTTATCCAGTACAACGTTCAAAAATTCCAATGAAATTATCCCCCGATCAATTTCATATTTTTACGAAGGATGCGCATAACGCTTCCCGATGCTACAGCAGTGGCAATGCCGCAAAAAACCGATATCACGATCAGATAAGGCAGATAGGCCGCCACCTGAACGGAACCCATAAGAAGCATTGCAATGAGGATCTGCCCGCAGCTGTGGGCGGATGCTCCAAGTACACTCACGCCAAAAACGGAAAGATGCGGTGCACGGCTTGCCGGGATCATTACTGCCATAGACAGCAATCCTCCTGCAAGCGAGAACGCGAGACTGGTGATACTGCCGCTGAACATAGCCCCCATCGTGCATCGTACGATCAAAATACATATCGTGCAGGGAATATCCAGCATGAAAAGCGAAAACAGGGTTACGGTATTTGCAAGTCCAAGTTTAACACCGGGTAAAGGAAAGATCATTTCCAGCGGAATAAACCTTTCTATATAGGACAGAACCAGAGCCAGTGCAATCAGGATGGCAGACAAAGTCAGTTTTTTTGTTTTCATTGCAAGCCTCACTGTGTAAAGGCGTCCACATCACTTTCTCCCGAAAGCATGATCTCCACCCGGTTTGGAAGACATACTATGCTGCGCCCGCCTTCTGAAATAAAGCCGATATGTGTACAATCCTCGCCTGGGCAGGTGCTTTCTGTGATCGCCACTGCGCCGTTTCGGACGCATATCACATTGGTATATTCACCTTCCACGATATATTCCGTATCCCGGTCCAACGAAAGTTCACACAAAAGTGAACCATCTTTATATACGCGCGCTGTATGCATCGTTCCTTTGGGCTTCATTAAGATCATGATTACAAACAAGATGACTGAAAATAACAATACTGCGGCAATCGCAATGGCGTCACCCCGCCTGAAACGCAGTTTCTCCTCGTTTATCATGTCGTTCTCTATACCCTGATCTTACAGCAAAACGCCTTCTTCGTGTTCTGCTGCTTACAATAATCTCTTAATGTTAAACCCATCCGGAATTATCTCCATCTGCATTATAATATACTGCATGAATCAAAGTCAACCGGAAAAAAGCAAAATTAAGACAAAGTCATTAGTACAGTACTGAACAGCGCACATTTTGAAAATACAATGCATTTTTCAGACTTTTTGATATCTGTTTAAAATATACAGAAAATTAACAAAAATAAGTCTCGCTGTACTCCTTCCTTTTTGT
>PITV01000106.1 GCA_017577285.1 Clostridiales bacterium | reverse complement strand
GTCGCGAAGCCCCGCTTATTTCTGCCGTACGATACGGAGGTTATTATGTTCAGATCCACTATGATCCGTTTGATATGCGCGCTGCTGATCCTCATGACGATCCTGCCTCTGACGGCCGGGGCTGAGGAAACAGAAGAAAAGAAGGAATACCCGGCAAGGGAAGCCTTTATACAGGATATCATCGACCTGGCGCAGCAGAAGTATACCGAAACGAAGGGCAGACCGCAGCGGGCGCACTACGCCGGCGACATTTACGTGTGCAAGAATTTCACGGTGTATCTGTTCAATGAAAACCGTGACAAGTACCGCATGGAGGAGTTTCCCGGTGTACGGCTGGTGATCCCCAACAACAAGCCCAAGGAAGAATGCAAGGTATACCGCTACGGCTGTGAATGGGAGGAGATCGCCGCGGAGGATGGAAATCCTTTCTATGTGGCGGCGTCCTTCCGGTATGATGAATCGCTTTCCAAGAAGGAGAATCAGAGACTGGCCCGCGAATTTCTTATGCAGGTGCAGAAGGGTGATTATTTCCAAATGGCCGCCAATTATTACTACGGCGTGGGTGCCCACAGCCTGGTGTTCATTGAGGATTATGACCCCGCGACCGATACTGTCACTTGGTGCGACAGCAACATGAAGGGCGAGAGCCGGAACGGGATCCGCTACGGCTGCGTTCAGTTCGGCGCCAATAAGAAGATCGACTGGTTCGTGGATGCCTTCTGCCGCAAAAAGTACGGCGCCACGCTGTACCGGCTGAGAGAGGATATCATTTACAAGCCCTGAGAAACGGGGGAGGATGGAACATATGCATGCATTGGACAGCGCCAGACTGCTGGCGAAGGATATCAGGGAAACGGAAGAATACAGGGAATATGCCGCCTGCAAGGAGAGGATCGAAGGCGAGGAGGGCATAAAGGCGCTGATCAAGGAATTCAAGCGTCTGCAGATGACTGTGCAGATGGGCGCCGCGCTGGGCCATCCGGCCGGAAGCGATGATCAGAATAGGTTTCAGCAGCTCTCCTCTCTGCTGTTCGGTGACGAGCGCACCTCCTCTTTCATCATGGCGGAAATGCGCCTTCAGCGGATGATGGCCGAGATCTTTTCCATCCTGCAGGAGGCCTCCGGCATCGAGATGGAAATGCCTGTCTGACCGCGGGAGAAACGGAAATGAAGAAAAAGACGAATGAGGGATTGACCCGGGCACAGCTGCAGGAGGAGCGGCGCTACGGCGCGTTCTGGTACAGCTGGCTCTGGACTGTTCTGCGTCCGGTGCTGATGGGGCTGTGCGTGCTGCTGGTGGTCATCGGCATCGTGATGGGCGTTGTGAACAAGATACGCAGCACCTATTTTGACGCGGTGGATATCAATGATACTGCACCGGTCACTTTTGTGGTGGAAAGCGGATCCAGCCTGACCCGTGTGGCCAACCGTCTTGAAAGCGAAGGCCTCATCCGGAGCGGAACTCTCTTCCGTTATTACGGAGACCTGCAGGGTTACGGACAGAAGATACAGACCGGCACCTATATGCTCAGCAAAAGCATGTCCATGAGCGAGATCATGGATGTGCTCACCACCGGCGACGGAAACCCCATCACCCGGGATATCACCGTCATTCCCGGATGGACGGTGCGGGATATGGCTGAAAACCTGTTTACGGATGACGCGAAACGCGGGGAATTCCTGCAGATCTGCACTACAGGCAGGGACAGCAAGGGAACCGATTTCACGATGTATTACTATATCGCGGACGCCGCTGCCGCGCCGGGCGCGAAGAACCGCCCCTTCCTGCTGGAGGGATACCTGGCGGCCGATACCTATGAGGTGTATACCGATGCCTCCGTTACCGATATCATCAGAAAGCTTCTGGCGCAGACGCAGGTGGTGTTCCCTCAGGAGTATCAGGACAGGGCGGATGAGATCGGCATGAGCATGGATGAGGTGTTCATCATGGCGTCCATCGTGGAGAAAGAGGCGAAGACCGATGATTTCGGCCGGGTCGCCGCCGTATTCCATAACCGGCTCCACACCGCTCTGGCGGGAAAATACCACAAAAAGCTGTCCGAGGTGGACGGCACGCTGGGCAGCGACGCCACCATCAAGTATGCCACCGGCATCACGCGCATGAGCCTGACAAAGGCGGATACATCGGTCAGTTCACCGTATAATACCTACACCAACAAAGGCCTTCCTTCCGGCCCCGTCTGCTCGCCCTCCAAGGCGGCCATCCGGGCGGTGCTGTATCCGGATGAGGAGTTCCTGCGGGACGGATATCTGTATTTCTGCAGCATGGAGCCGGATTCCGGCAGGCTGATCTTCGCCAGAAATTACGCTGAGCATCAGCGCAATGTGGCGGTATATTCCCCCTTGTGGGAGGCTTATGACAGGGAGCATGGAAATTAAGTGACAGAGCTGTTATGTCCGGCGGGGGGAATGCCCCAGTTGAAAGCGGCGCTGCGCTACGGCGCGGATGCTGTATACGGCGGCGCGCAGAGGTTTGGTCTGCGCGCTTTTGCCGGCAATTTCACCATGGAGGAACTGGCGCAGGCGGTGTCCCTCTGCCATGAAAAAGGAAAGAAATTCTATATCACGCTGAATATCCTGCCCTTTGATGATGATATGGAGGGCCTGCTGCAGACTGCCCGGGAGGCAAAGGAATGCGGCGTGGACGGTGCCATCGTAAGCGATGTGGGCGCGATCTGCCTGCTGCGGGAAAAACTGCCTGAACTGCCGGTGCATGTATCCACACAGGCCAATGTGATGAACAGCTATGCCGCCCGGGAATTCATACGCCTGGGCGCGTGCCGCATCGTGCTGGCCCGGGAAATGGATCTGGCCCGCATCAGAAAACTGCACGCGGAACTGGGGGATGAGACCGAGCTGGAGGCCTTTGTTCACGGCGCCATGTGCATGAGCTTTTCCGGCCGCTGCATGCTGTCGGATCATCTCACCGGCCGGGGCGGAAACAAGGGCGCCTGTGCCCAGCCCTGCCGCTGGGAATACGCGCTGGTGGAAAAAAAGCGCCCCGGAGAGTATATTCCGGTGGAAGAGGATGACAGGGGCACTTATCTGCTTTCGGCTTATGATCTGTGCATGATAGAGCATCTGCCCGAGATGCTGGATGCCGGCATCACCTCGCTGAAGATCGAAGGGCGAATGAAGACCGCCTATTATGTGGCGACTGTGACCTATGCCTACCGGGCGGCGCTGGACGCGCTGCAAAGGGGAGAGGCTGAGTACAGGCGCGTGCTGCCGTCCCTGATCGCGGAACTGAAGAAGGCAAGCCACAGGGACTGGAATACCGGCTTCTTTTTCGGTGCTCCCGCTCCCGCTTCCGGCGCGGGCGGATTCAGGCAGGATATGGAGTTCTGCGCGGATGTGGCGGGCTGTGAAAACGGCATGGCGAAGCTGATACTGAAAAACCGTTTTTATGTGGGGGACACGCTGGAGGCGCTTACGCCAAAGGGGCCGGTGGCGGTTCCGGTCACGGATATCCTGACGGAGAGCGGTGAACATGTGGAAACCGTATCCGTGGCGGGGCAGACGGTGTACATCCCGGCAGAGGGGCTGAGCGATGGCGATATCCTGCGGGGCCCCAACAGGAACCACCGGGTGCAGTACTGACAGGAAGCGCTGCTGTGGCGCTTGTTGTGAGATCGCGGAGGAAGCATGATCAGATTCGGGCCTTCGGGCAATTCGGAAAGCTTTTACAATGAAGGGTACAAAAGCACGTGGCAGGCGGCGAAATGGATCGCCGGCATGGGCCTTTCCGCGTATGAATATCCCTTCGGCCGGGGCGTGAACATGACGGAAAGCGGCGCCGCGCAGATCAGGGAAGAGATGGAGAAATACGGCATTTCGGTAAGCGCGCACGCCCCCTACTTCATCAATCTGGCAAACCCGGATGCCGAAAAGAGAGAGGGCTCCTTCCGGTACATCACGGATACCGCGAGGGCGCTCCGGTGGCTGGGCGGCACGCGTATGGTGGTGCACACCGGCGCGCAGATGAAAATGGAGCGCGGTGAGGCGCTGAAGAACTGCCGGGAGGGCCTGGCGGAGGCGTACAGAAGGCTGGAGGATGCCGGGTTCAGCGATACGCGCATTTGCATCGAAACCATGGGAAAGCATTCCCAGATCGGTGATCTGGAAGAGATCATGGAGCTGTGCGGGACGGATGAAAGGCTGATCCCCTGTGTGGATTTTGCCCATCTGCACGCGCTGGAGGGCGGATGCCTGAACAGCACGGAGGATTTCGCGAAGGTGCTGGATACCATGGAGCGCACCATCGGAAAGGACCGTGCCGCAAGCATGCATGTGCACTTTTCCACCATCGAGTATACCGCCGCCGGGGAGAAAAGGCACCGCACCTTTGCCGAAAAGGAGTACGGCCCCCGTTTTGAGCATCTGGCGCCGCTCCTGAAGGAGCGGGATTATCAGCCTGTCATCATCTGTGAATGCAAGGGCACCATGGCGGAGGATGCCGCCGAAATGAAACGCATCTGGAACGGACTGTAAGGCAGGGAGGCAGCCGCATGAAGGATCCTGAACTGAAATACATTGAAATACCCGATACCCTCTGTTATCCCCGTCCCCAGATGAGACGGGATTCTTTTGTTTTGCTGGACGGGGAGTGGGATTTCTGCACAGGCCCGGAGGGAACTATGCCTTCCTACGATGAGAAGATACGCGTGCCGTTTCCCATGGAGAGCAGGCTTTCCGGCATTGAGCGGCAGCATGAGGACAAAGATCTGCTGTTTTACCGCCGGGCGTTTATCCTGCCGGAGGGCTTTTTTGCCGCCGGGAAAAGGCTGCTTTTCCACTGCGAGGGGCTGGATCAGTACGCGAAAATCATGCTGAACGGAACCGTGATCGGGGAAAAACTGCGGTTTCCGCAAACGGTGACCGAACTGACGGACGCCCTTATCCCGGAGGGGGAAAACATTATTGAGATCGCCGTGAGGGATGACCTGACGGATAAAGACTACCCCCGGGGAAAGCAGAAAAGGAAGCGGGGCGGCATGTGGTACACCCCGGTATCCGGCATCTGGCAGAGCGTGTGGCTGGAATGTGTGCCGCAGGAATATATCCGGGCGCTGCACATCTCCATGTCAGATGAAAGTGTCTGCATCCGGGCGGAAGGGGCGCGGAGCGGAACGGTCATCCTGAAAACCGGGGAACGCTTCCCGCTGGAAAACGGAAGGGTGGTCATCACGCCCGCGCAGAGGCATCTGTGGAGCCCCGGTGACCCGTATCTGTATGATTTCAACCTTGTTTCCGGCGATGACCGGGTGCAGGGGTATTTTGCCCTGCGGAAGGTGGAGATCCGGAATGAAAAGAACAGCGGCATTCCCCGGATCTGCCTGAACGGAAAGCCCTTTTTCTTCCACGGCCTGCTGGATCAGGGATACACGCCGGACGGAATATGGAACAGCGCCGACCCGGAATGGTACGCGAAGGATATTTCCGCCATGAAGGAGCTGGGCTTCAACACCCTCCGCAAGCATATCAAGACAGAGGCGGAGCGCTTCTATTACGAGTGCGACCGGCTGGGGATGATCGTGTTTCAGGATATGATCAACAGCGGAAAATATTCGTTCATACGGGATACAGTGCTGCCGACCATCGGTGTGAAGCGCTTTCCGCGGAAGAAACTGAAAAAGGATGATCCCCGGCGGCGGATATTTGAGAGCGACCTGCGCTTTCTGGCGGATAAATGCCGCAATCACCCCTGCGTGTGCTATATCACCCTTTTCAATGAGGGGTGGGGACAGTTCAACGCTGATGAGGAGTATGAGCTGCTGAAGGGTATGGATACCGGGTGCGTCATCGATACCGCCTCCGGCTGGTTCATTCCGAAGAAGAGCGATGTGGACAGCCGGCATGTGTACTTCAGGCCGTTCAGGGTGAAGGATGCCGGGAAACGGGGAGCGGGAAAGGCCGATGGCGGCAGGAATGCCGGAAAGCCGCTCATCCTTTCCGAATTCGGCGGATACGCCTGCCGTATCAGCGGGCACTGCTTCAACGAGGATCACAAATACGGCTACCGCTTCTTCGACACGCCGGAGGCCTGCATGGACGCCGTTGAAAAGCTGTATACAGATGAGATCATCCCGGCGATACGGCAGGGGCTGTGCGGCTGTATCTATACGCAGGTGAGCGATGTGGAGGATGAGGTGAACGGCCTGCTCACCTATGACCGTCAGGTGTGCAAGGCAGACCGGGAGCGGACGCGGCAGATCGCGGAGCGGCTGGCGGCGGAAATGAGAAAAGGATGTTGAAAAACGCGGTTTTGAATGCTATAATCACAGCGATGGAATAATAAACAGTTGAAACATATATCTTTATTAACGTACGGGAAATAAGGAGTGCGCAAATGAAAAGAATAATCGCTTTGCTTTTATCAGTTATCCTGCTGCTGCCGCTGGTTTCCGCGCAGGCGGGAGGCCTGCTGCCAAGCTCGCAGGAGGTGTTCGGCACCTATATGCCAAGCATGACCCTCGCACTCGGAAAGACCGCGGCAAAGGATGAAAAGGCCGGTGACAGCCGTGTTATCACCTGCATCCCCTTCACGGATGCCGATTACGCCGCGTTCGGCGCTTATGTTGACGCGTGGGGATGCACCGCGGGCAATTACGAGAGTGACGGCGGCAGCGTGACAATTCCCCTCAAAAAGGGTGATGCCGTTATCACTTTCACCTATGACCGTGCAAACGGCTCCGCTTCCGTCACCTATCCGAAGGGCACCCGCCCCGAGGAGGAGAAGAGCAGCAGGAGCGGCGGCACGAGCAGGTTCCCTGCCATTCGCAATGTGTTCGGGCAGCAGATGCCCTCCATGAACGGCGTCATCGGGAAGAAAGCGGACAGGAGCAGCGAGAACGGCGACGGCACCCTTGTGCAGGAGTATACGAACATCACCGAAGCGCAGTTTGACGCCTTCAATGCCTACGCGGAAAGCATGGGCTGCAGTTCTTCCGTAAGCACGAGCGGAAACGCGGTGACGGTGAAGTACAGCAAGGGCGATGCAACCATGACGCTGGTGTACGATGATGCCGCCGAGACCGCGAAGGTCACCTATTCTGTGGACGCGTGGTATGACGACGGGACTGCCACCCGTACCGATGCTTCCGGGGCGGCGGTCACCGCTGACAGTGTTTTCGGCATATATGTGCCCAATGCCTCCAAGGTGCTGAAGCGGGAAGCGGACAGCACGGTCACCGACGGGAACGGCATCACTTATGTGTATAATAACTTCACCGATGAGGATTACAACACTTTCGGTAACTATATGGGCGAGTGCGGATGCGCGGTGACCGGATATACAACGCAGGGAAACACCCTGAACATACAGGTGGAAAAGGACGGGCATCCCTTCACATTCATCTATGAGCGCGATACGCATACCGGCAAGGTGATCTACCTGACGGGCACCCGGGCGGAGAAAGTGGCGCTGGCGACACCGACACCCGCGGTGACCGCCACACCGAAGGCGACCGCGAAACCCACATCCACACCGAAGCCGCAGAACTATACGCCGCAGCAGTGTCACGATATCGCGATACGGTATATCAAGAATAGGCTGAAGAACCCGACATCCTTTATTGAAAACAGTAATTACTACTACACATACGACGGATATTATACCTTTGTGATCGATTATTCCGCTCAGAACGGTTTCGGCGGCTATAACCGTGAAACATACTATATAGAGGTGAACTATTCCACCGGAACGGTCCAATCCGGTTTCAGTTTCTGAGACAGTAACGAAGATAAAAACGGGAGGAAAGAACAATGAAAAAATGTATGACATTACTGCTGGCGCTGTGCCTGCTCTGCGGTGTATGCAC
>PITV01000105.1 GCA_017577285.1 Clostridiales bacterium | reverse complement strand
AGGTGATGGTGATGGAGACCAGCTACGCCTACACCTCTGAGGATACCGATTTCAACGGCAACACCGTTTCGGACGGCGGCGCCATCATCAAGCCCTATCCCTTCTCCGTGCAGGGGCAGGCCAACAGCGTGCGGGATATCATCGACACCGTTGCGGGCAGAACGGTGAACGGCATCGGCGTGGTGTACTGGGAAGGCACCTGGAACAGCGTGGGCACAAACAGCTGGGAAGAGAACAACGTGCTGTGGGAGACCTTCGGCAGCGGCTGGGCCACGAAATACGCCTGGATCTATGATCCCAATGACGCGGGCAAGTACTACGGCGGGAACGCTGTGGACAATCAGGCCATGTTTGACGCGCAGGGCATGCCGCTGGAGAGCCTGAAGGTGTTCAGCCTGGTGCGCTCCGGCAATGAGGTGCCCGCGGTGCCCGACGCCATCGACGATGTGAACCTGATCTGCGATCTGAACGGCGATATCACGCTGCCGGAGACCGTTTCGGCGGTCATGACCGACAACTCCCGGCAGATCATTCCCGTGGAATGGGCTTTCACCCCGGAGGATGACCGCATGATGCATGAGGGCGGCGTCGCGAAGTATACCGTGACCGGCACCGCCGGCGGCATGGAAGCCTGCTGCTACATCAGCATGGTGGAATACAACTACCTGACCGATTACAGCTTTGAGGACGGCGGCGTGAACTGGGTGTTCACCGATCTGAAAAAGGCCGATGAGCTGTATGTGGAGGATAAGAAGAGCGACAGCCTCACCGGCACGAAGCACGGCCACTTCTGGAGCAGCGGAAAGAACACCGTGGAATTCACGCTGGAGCAGCAGGTGGAGGATCTGCCCTCCGGCAAGTACAGGTTCACCATTTCCATCATGGGCGGGGACGCCGGTGAAACGGAGATCTACTCCTATATCAGAATCGACGGGCAAACCGTCGCCACCGCGCCGCTGAAGATCACATCCTACAACAACTGGGATACCGCCGTGACGGAGGCTGTGGAGTACACCGCCGGCAGCGAGATCACCGTGGGCATCTATGTGAAATGCCAGGGCAGCGGCAACGGCGCCTGGGGCAAGATCGATGACGCCCTGCTGAACAGGGTGCAGTAAGGTGCCCGCGGCGGACGGCCGCGAAAAAACAACATCCGTTATATGCCGCGCGGGCCGGGAAATACGGCTTTCCCCCGCCCGCGCGGCTTTCTGTATTTTGGCTGTTTGTCGATTTGTACTGTTTTCATACCGAAAAGCACATATTTTCATTGACAAGGAGCGGGAATGCAGTTATAATACACCCGTAAACAATCCAGGAGCAGTGCGGGCCGCGCGCCGCGGTCTGTTCACGCCCCTGCAAGATTGTATTTCATGGCCGCAAAAGGCCCGTGAATAAAGAAAGGAAGAATCATCATGAAGAAACTGGTTGCTCTCGTACTGTCTCTGATGATGGTGCTGTCTGTGTGCTCCTTCGCCAGTGCCGAAGGCGTGAACATCGACGTCACCATCTGGGTCGCTGAAGAGATCAAGGATCTGACCGCTGCCCAGATCGAAGAATTCAACGCCACCAACCCCTACGGCATCACCTTCAATGCCACCATTGAAGCCGTATCCGAAGCGGATGCCGCCACCAACATGATCACCGACGTTGAAGCCGGCGCCGACATCTTCTGCTTCGCGCAGGATCAGTTCGCCCGTCTGGTGCAGGCCGGTGCCGTTGCCAAGCTGAGCGACGAATCCGCCGCCTGGGTCAAAGAGAACAACGCTGCCGGCGTTGTGGCCGCCGCCACCTCCGGTGAAGCTCTCTTCGCCTATCCTCTGACCGCTGATAACGGCTACTTCATGTACTATGACAAGAGCGTTATCCCCGAGGAAGACATCGACTCCATGGAAGCCATCATCGCTGACTGCGAAGCCGCCGGCAAGTTCTTCTCCTTCGAGATGGAATCCTCTGCCTGGTATCTGGCCTCCTTCTTCTTCGCCACCGGCTGCGTTTCCGAGTGGGTCACCGATGACGACGGCCAGTTCATCGAAGTGTATGACACCTTCAACAGCCCTCAGGGTCTGATCGCTGTCAAGGGCATGCAGAAGCTGGTTCAGTCCTCTTCTCACAACTCCTCCTCCAAGGGCGCTGAGTTCGCCTCCAATTCCGCGGTCGTCGTGACCGGCACCTGGGATTATGTGACCGTTCAGGATATCCTGGGCGACAACATGGGCGTTGCTGATCTGCCCTCCTTCGAAGTGGACGGCGTAAGCTATCACCTGGGTTCCTTCAACGGATGCAAACTGATGGGTGTCAAGCCCCAGGTCGACTCCGTCAAGGCTGAAGCTCTGGAACTGCTGGCTGAATATCTGACCGGTTATGACTGCCAGATGCAGCGTTTCGATGCCCGCGCCTGGGGTCCCTCCAACCTGGCTGCCCAGGCCTCCGAAGCCGTTCAGGCCAACCCCGGCCTGGCCGCTCTGCTGGCCCAGTCTCCCTACTCCCTGCCTCAGGGCCAGATCCACGGCTCCTGGTGGGATATCGCCAAGGTCATCGGCGATGACGTGAAGGACGCCACCGACGAAGCCGGCCTGCAGCTGGCTCTGGACAACTATCAGGAAAAGATCGCCGCTCTGTTCACCCTCAGCGATGATGTGAAGTTCGGCTGGACCATCATCGGCACCTGCAACAGCACCGACGGTTTCTTCTACACCGATTACAACGGCGAGACCCGCTCCAACTGGGGCGAGGATCTGCCCATGGAAAAGGTTTCCGTTGACACCTGGAAGTCCGCTCAGGCCTGGGATATCGAAGCCGGCGCTGAATTCAAGGTACGTCAGGGCCTGTCCTGGGACAACGCCTTCCCCGGCGACAACTTCAAGGTTGAAGAAGCCGGCTACTACTACATCGTGTTCAACGAGACCACCGGTGAAGTTTCTCTGGAAGCCGCTGAGTGATCCATCGCTGCATTAAGCAGTAAATACGGCATCTATTCGGCCGGGGCCCGGTTCATCCGGTCCCCGGCCCTTTTCCGAAAGGAGACCGGAGATGACAAAATACAGCGATCTGGAATACCTGCGCCTGTCAAAGGGAGACAAATTCCTTTACAGGCTCAAGTGTTTTTTCAGCGGGATCCCTCTTTTCTTCAAAAACCTGATCCTTGCCATCGCGTCCGCTTTCAAAAAGCTGGGGCTGGCGGTGGCCCATGAAGCGGCCGACCTGGTGAACACCTTCAAAAACGGTTCCGTTCCCACCCGCGTTTCCTACGCGGTGATGGGTTTCGGCAGTTTCTGCCGCGGGCAGTGGCTGCGCGGTCTCCTTTTCCTGCTGATGGAGATCATTTTTATCGGATACATGATCCTCGCGGGCGGTTACTGGCTGGGCATGCTCCCCTCTCTGGGGCTGCAGGGGCCTGAACAGGTGGCCACCACCGTCACTAGTCTGCGCGGGGGCACCAACACCGTTTATACCACCGTTTACCACGATAATTCCTTCAGGATCCTCCTGTACGGCGTGCTGACGCTGTTCTTTATCGTGGCCTTCATCTATACCTGGCGCGTCAATATCCGCCAGAACAAGATCAACGATCAGATCATCCGCTCCGGAAAAAAGATCAAGAGTGCCGGGGACGACATGCGCAGCCTGGTGGACAACAGCTTCCACAAGACCCTGCTGGCACTGCCCCTCACGGGCATCCTGATCTTCACCGTTATGCCCATCATCTTCATGATCCTGGTGGCCTTCACCAATTATGACGGCACCCATAACGGATTTTCCAACAATCTGTTCCACTGGATGGGACTGAACAACTTCAATGAGATGCTGAACTGGTCCAGCGGGGCCACCTCCTACGCCGCCACCTTCGGCGAGGTGCTGGTATGGACCCTGATCTGGGCTTTCTTTGCCACCTTTACAAACTATTTCCTGGGCATGCTGGTGGCCATGGCCATCAATAAAAAGGGCATTCATTTCAAAAAGGGCTGGCGCACCATCCTGGTGCTGACCATCGCCATTCCCCAGTTCATCTCCCTGCTGTATGTATCCAAGATGTTCGCGCGAAGCGGCATCGTGAACAACTTCCTGATGGATATGGGGTGGATCGACCAGGCGCACCTTATCAAATTCTGGGAAGACCCCACACTGGCCCGCATCACCGTCATCATCATCAATATATGGATCGGCATCCCCTACCTGATGCTGATCACCACAGGCATCCTGATGAATATACCGGCGGACCTGTACGAGAGCGCCAAGATCGACGGCGCCAGCGCCTGGCAGCAGTACACCAAGATCACCCTGCCCTATATGCTGTTCGTCATGGGCCCGTACCTGCTCACCAGCTTTACCGGCAACATGAACAACTTCAACGTCATCTACCTGCTCACCGGCGGCGCGCCCACCAACAACGCGTCATCGGCCCCCGGCACGGTAGGCTACACCGATCTGCTGATCACCTGGCTGTTCAAGATCACCCAGGGCGCCGAATCCAAATACTATCTGGCGTCAGTCGTGGGTATCCTGGTGTTCGTGGTGGTCGCGGTCATCTCGCTGGTGGTCTACAACCTGCTGCCGTCCATCAAGAATGAGGAGGATTTCCAGTGATGAGTGAAAAAGATTTCGCCGTCCCGCAGAAGCGTCACATGGGACTGAAGGCTTCCAAGATCATCAGCAATACCTCCATCCACATCCTGCTGGCCGTCATCAGCGTGATCTGGCTGATCCCCTTCGTATGCATCCTGCTTCAGTCCTTCCGGGTGGAAAGCACCTATCAGGTGGGCTATGTCATTCCCAAGCAGTGGGGCTTTGACAACTACGCCAACCTGTTGAAAACCGATTTCCCCCGCTGGTATCTGAACACCCTCATCGTGGCGCTGTGCGCCGCCGTGTTCCAAACCTTCATCGTGCTGTGCATGAGCTACGCCCTGAGCCGCTTCCGCTTCAAGATGCGCAAGCCGCTCATGCGGTTCATGCTCATCCTGGGCATGTTCCCCGGCATGCTCACCATGATCATCCTCTACCGCGTGCTGGCGGATCTGGGCATGACCCAGGCCAACGCCGTGCCCGGACTGATCCTGGTGTACATCGCCTCCTCCGGTATGGGATACTACGTATCCAAGGGATTCTTTGACACCATACCGAAATCGCTGGATGAGGCCGCCCGCGTGGACGGCGCCACCCGCCTTCAGGTGCTTTTCAAGATCATCCTTCCGCTTTCCAAGCCCATCGTCATCTACACCATCCTGACCGCCTTCATGGGGCCCTGGGGCGACTACGTGTTCGCGCAGTATGTCTCCTTCGGCACCTCGGCCGGCAAGAACGTGGCTGTGGGTATGTACGGCTGGCTCACCAATGACCAGATCAACAAGTTCTATACCTCCTTCTGCGCGGGCGGCGTCATGGTGGCCCTTCCCGTCACCGTGCTGTTCATGTTCCTGCAGAAGTACTATGTGGAAGGCGTGACCGGCGGCGCTGTCAAGGGCTGATCCGGATCGACTGAAAGGAGAAAATGAATTATGGCAAGCGTTAAGCTGACCGGTGTCAAAAAGATCTATGACAACAAGGTCGTGGCGGTCCACGATTTTGATCTGGAAATAGCGGATAAGGAATTTGTGGTGTTCGTCGGCCCCTCCGGCTGCGGAAAATCCACCACCCTGCGCATGATCGCGGGTCTGGAGGAGATCAGCGAGGGCACGCTGGAGATCGACGGCGAAGTGGTCAACGATCTGCAGCCCAAGGACCGCAACATCGCCATGGTGTTCCAGAACTACGCCCTGTACCCCCATATGACGGTGTATGACAACATCGCCTTCTCCCTGCGCCTGCAGCACAGGCCCGAGGATGAGGTGTATGAGAAGGTCACCAATGCCGCCGAGATCCTGGGCATCACCGAATACCTGATGCGCAAGCCCCGCGCACTTTCCGGCGGACAGCGCCAGCGCGTGGCCATCGGCCGCGCCATGGTGCGCAACGCCAAGGTGTTCCTGATGGATGAGCCTCTGTCCAACCTGGATGCCAAGCTGCGCAACCAGATGCGCGCCGAGATCATCCTGCTGCGCCAGAAGCTGAACACCACCTTCATTTACGTGACCCACGACCAGACCGAGGCCATGACCCTGGGCGACCGCATCGTCATCATGCAGGACGGCTTCATCGAGCAGGTGGGCACCCCCACGGAAGTGTTCGAGATGCCCAGCAACCTGTTTGTGGCGGAATTCATCGGCGCGCCCAAGATGAACATCATAAAGACCCGTCTGGAGTGCAAAAACGGCGCGTATTATGTAACACCCTTCGGCGTGCGCATCCCCGTGACCGGCGAAAAAGCGGAAGCTCTGAAGGAAAAGGGCATCGGCACGCAGGATATCCTGCTGGGCGTGCGTCCCGAGCACATCACACTGGCGGATCCGGACTGCGAAAGCGCCATCCCCTGCACGCTGGAAGTCAACGAAATGATGGGCAGCGAGCTGCATCTGCACGTATACACAGCGGATGAGTCCCGCCTCATCGTGCGCGTTCCCACCATCGACCTGTCCGCCGCAACTCGCAGGGAACTGGTATACGGCAAAGCACTGCAGATCACCTTTGACAGCAAGGTCATGCACTTCTTTGACCCGGAGACCAAAAAGAACCTTTTGCTGTGACGCACCGAAAGTTTATGACAGGGGGTAACATACATGTCTGAAACCAAAAAAGCCGCCCCTCCGGCCTATGTCAGCACAAGGGAGATCGTATCCTCCCCCCGCTGGCGCGTCCTGTGCGTGCTGCTGTGCCTGCTGGCCGCCGCCGCGCTGCTGAACCTGTGGACGCCCAACGCGAGCCAGGCCCGCAAAACCATCGATGAAGGCAAAGCGCAGATGGTGCAGCTGCAGGCCGCGTATGACGAGGCCAAAGCGAGCTACGACAAAAACCCTTCCGTTCCTCCCATCAAACAGGCCTATGAGAAGGCCGCTCAGGCGCTGGAAGAGGCGCAGTCCGGCTCCGCTTCCGGATCGGTCTTCACTGAAACGCTCAGGACCGCCTTCGGCGCGGAGCACCTCGCGCCCACCGTTGTCAGCCTGATCCTGATCATCCTGTTCATCGTGACAGCGGTCTTCGCCTGGATGGCGGGCACCGGAAACAGGACCGGGCTGAGGGGGCTGCGCTGTGCCTGCCTCATCGCCTGCGGCATCTCGGTGCTGTATACCGTCATCGCCGTCATCTTCCTGGCCTACATCCTGATCGAGAACTGCGTCACCAGCTGGGAAGTGTTCGCCCTGCGGCGCTCCTTCACCATTTTCACCGCGCTGGCGAGCCTGGCCGTCACCATGTTCCTGCTGAAGGCCTGCCGCGTGCTGAACCTGATGCTGCGCAGGGGGCAGGTGGCCAACGAGGCGCCTCTGCGCTTCAACGCCATCCTGGCAGCCATTGCCGGCGGCATCACCGTGCTGGGCATCCTGGGCCTGAGCATCCCCTTCGGCAGCACCGCCTCCTCCGCCATTTTCCGTATCAACTTCGCGGAGCAGCTGCAGCTGATCGATCTTCCCGCCTGGTATACCGGGTTCACATACTATCAGGGCGGCTTCTGGGAATTCATGCAGGTGGTCCTGACCTACGCGGTCATCATCTGCGGCGGTCTGTGCATCTGAGATCCCGGGGCCGGAACACATGCAAAAAGAGCAGGTCATCAGCACCTGCTCTTTTTTGTCTGTCTGTGTATCAGCTGTTTGCCCTTATACCGGGATCAATCCGCCGTGCGCCGGCGTCAGGCGTTCTTTCTCGCCTCATACAGGCATTCGATCAGTTTTTCCGCCGTCAGTTCGTACATGCCGTAACGCTTTTCGCCCTCCGCCCCGGCCAGCGCGTGCCACAGGACGCCCGCGGACACGGAGGTACCGGGCTCGCCCGTCTGCGCCAGCAGGGCGCCGATGAGGCCGCACAGCAC
>PITV01000104.1 GCA_017577285.1 Clostridiales bacterium | reverse complement strand
GGGTTGCAGTTATCGGGACAGGCGGCATCTGCCCCGCGCATATGGATGCCTATGTGCAGTTTCCGGACAGGGTGAAGATCGTTGCCCTGGTGGATATCGTGCCGGAAAAGGCGCGGAGGATGAGGGAACGCTATCATCTGGATTGTGAAGTCTATGATGATCATCAGAAGATCCTGCCGCTGGATATCGATCTGGTGGATATCTGCACCCCGCCCTTCACGCACGCATCCATTGCTGTCAACTGCTTGCGTGCCGGCAAGAACGTGGTGTGCGAAAAGCCCATGGCGGCATCCCTTGAGGAGTGCGATGCCATGATCAGGGCCCGCGATGAGAGCGGAAAACTGCTTTCCATTATCGCCCAGAACCGTTTCCGCAAGCCGGTTCGTGATCTGAAGGCGCTGCTGGACAGCGGCATGGCCGGCCCCGTGCGTCACGCCCGGATCGATTCCCACTGGTACAGGAGCCATTGCTATTATGATCTGTGGTGGCGCGGAAAGTGGGAGACCGAGGGCGGCGGCTGCACCCTGAACCATGCTGTGCACCATATCGATATGCTGGGCTGGATGATGGGCCTGCCGCAGCGTGTGACCAGTGTGCTGGCCAATACCGCCCATGACAACGCCGAGGTGGAGGATCTGTCTGTATCCATCTGTGAATATCCCGGCGCGCTGGCTACCGTCACCGCCTCTGTCGTTCATCACGGAGAGGATCAGCAGCTGGTATTCCAGTGTGAAAAGGCGATGATCTCCGCGCCTTACAGCGTGTTCTGCTCCGTGCCCCAGCCCAACGGATTCCCGCTGAAAACGCCGGATGAGGGCTTCGCGAAGGAAGCGGAGGCGTATCTGGCGGCTCTGCCCCCTATCCCGTATGAGATGCATACGGGCCAGCTGGAAAATGTGATCTCGGCGCTGGAGAACGGGACCGCGCCCGCCATCGGCGCTGAGGACGGACGGCGCACCATCGAGCTGATCACCGCCATCTACAAGGCCGGCTCCACCGGACACAGCGTGGAACTTCCCCTTCAGAAGGACGATGAGTTCTACACGGTGGAAGGCATCCGCCGGAGCGTGCCGCATTTCTATGAAAAGACAAAGAGCGTTGCCGGGTTCGAGGGCGATATCAGCTTCGGCAATCTGGAAAACAAACAGTAAGGCGGAGGTGTGAAGAATGGGTATCAAAGTATCTGACGGTATGACCTATGCTCCCAAGGGAAAGCCCGCTCCTGTGGTGAAGGAGGGCGAATTCGTGTTTTCCGCCGTGCGGCTGGATCACGGCCACATCTACGGCATGTGCAACGGCCTCACCGAGGCGGGCGGCACCCTGAAATATGTATATGATCCCGATCCGAAAAAGGTGGAGGCCTTTGTGAAGGCATTCCCCGGGGTGAAGGTGGCAAGGAGCGAGGAGGAAGCGCTGGGGGATAGGGAAACGCACCTTATCGCCGGCGCCGCGGTCACCAGCGAGCGCTGCGCCCTGGGCCTTCGCGCCATGGACGCGGGCAAGGATTACTTCACCGACAAGGCGCCCTTTACCACCATGGATCAGCTGAACAGCGCCAAGGCGAAGGTCGCTGAGACAGGAAAAAAGTATATGGTGTATTACGCCGAGCGCCTGCATGATGAAGGCTCTCTGCTGGCGGGCTATCTCATCGATCAGGGACTCATCGGCAAGGTGGTGGCTGTGAACGGCTACGGCCCCCACCGTCTGGGCGCTCCCGGACGTCCCGCCTGGTTCTTTGAGCGGGAAAAGTACGGCGGCATCCTGTGCGATATCGGCAGCCACCAGATCGAGCAGTTCCTCACCTACACCGGCGAGGAGGACGCCCATGTGTCTCACAGTCGCATCGCCAATTTCTCTCATCCCGATTATCCCGAACTGGAGGATTACGGCGACTGCATGCTGACGGGTGCCAACGGCTCCGCGGGTTTCTTCCGTGTGGACTGGTACACCCCCGACGGGCTGCGCACCTGGGGCGACGGACGGCTCACCATTATCGGCACCGAAGGCTATATCGAGGTGCGCAAGTATGTGGATATCGCCACCGACCGTCAGGGCGGCGGCCACGTGTTCCTGGTGAACGGAAAGGGCGAGGAGTACATGAACGCCGTGGGCGTCACCGGCTTCCCCTTCTTCGGTCAGCTGATCCTGGACTGCCTGAACCGTACCGAGAACGCCATGACGCAGGCCCACGCCTTCAAGGCGGCGGAACTGTGTCTCATCGCGCAGGAAAATGCCGAGAGGATGAAGTGATAAATCAAAGCAGGGCATACCGATCGATACCGGATGCCCTGCTTCATGCTTTTCTGTATATCGATATACCGGTATCCGGGAGGAGATTATGGACAGAACGACATATCTGCAGGATGTGATACTGCAGGGGAAAGCCGCCGCGGCGCTGCCCGCGGAGCAGGCGGTGAAGGTGAAGGATTACCACGGGGTCAATTCCTTTCAGGGCATCTATTACGATCTGGCGGGCATGACGCTGGCAAAGGATGCCGGAAGACCCTTTTACATGAGGAAGCATATCCTGGACAAGGCGCTGGACCGCATCGATACCCGTCTGGACTGCGCCGATTTCATTATTCCCGCCCTGTACCGGATGCTGCGGGAATTTTCCGGCACGGAATATCTGACAAAAACGGATGAGGAGCGCATCCGCGATTCTCTCATCAATTATAAGTACTGGCTGGATGAGCCGGGGGAGGTGCACGCCTGCTTCTTCACCGAGAATCACCAGATCCTCTACCACAGCGCCGAATACCTCATCGGCGGCATGTTCCCGGATACTGTGTTCCCGAACAACGGCATGACGGGCGCGGAGCACAAAGCCCACGGCGAAGCGTTCCTTCGCCGCTGGCTCACCTGGCGCTGCCGCTTCGGCTTCAGCGAATGGCTCACTCAGGGCTACTACATGGAGGACATCCTGGGCCTTGTGAACCTGATGTGCTACGCGGAGGATGAGGAAATCAAAGGAAAGAGCCACCTGCTCATCGATCTGCTCTGCTTTGATCTGGCTGTTCACGGCTTCAGAGGGCATCTGCCCACCACTCACGGCCGGGTGTATACCGATTTCATCATTGAGCCCGATCATGAGGACTGCGCCCAGCTGATGCGCTTCCTGTTTGACGAGGGCACGGAGGAGGGGCTCTGCGGTGCCGCCGTGATGCTGGCGTGCTGCGGTTACCGGTGCCCTGAGGTCATCTCTGACTGCTACAGGGACGGCGGCAGCTATGACCTGAAGGAACGCATGAGCGTGGATGCCGCGGATGCCGCGAAGTACGGCATCGACGGGAAGGATTTTGACAACATCATGTTCTTCTGGGGCATGCAGACCTATTCAGACCGGGTGTGCATCGACAACTCGGAGAAGGTATTCCCCCGCTGGAACTGGATGGTGAACCGGGTGCGCGCCTACAGGGAGCGCTATGAGATGTGCGATGAGGCGGGCGTGCCCTGCCCCGATGCGCCGGATTTCACCGCCATGACCGAGGCGAACATTTACACAAGAAAAACGCCCGATTACATCCTCAGCAGCGTGCAGGATTTCCGCAAGGGGAAGATGGGCTATCAGCAGCACCCCTGGACGGCGTCTCTCGGCGGCAGATGCGTGATCTTCACCACCAATCCGGCCTCTTTGGAGTATGCCAACCGTCCCAACCGCTGGGCCGGAAATCTGGTGCTTCCAAGGTGTGTGCAGCATAGGAATGTGATGTTCTGCATCTACCGGATCATTCCCGATTTTGTGGATTTTCTGAATTCTCATCTGTACTTCCCGACACACGAAATGGACGAGGTGCGTGAGGAGAAGGGATTCCTCTTCGGCCGGAAGGGGAAGGGCTACATCGCCGTCACATCCATCGGCCCCGGTTACTGGGAGGAAAAGGATGAAATGATGTTCAACCATGTATACAGGGAAAAGGGCTGTGAAATGTTTGAGCGCGCCGGCAGGTATGAGTACACCGTGCAGGGACACGCCAATGTGTGGGCGGTGGAAATGGGAAGCGAAAGCGAGAACGGCAGCTTTGACGCCTTCTGCGCCGCTTTCCGGGAAGGCGCCCTTTCTGGCGATACCCATAACTTTACCTACGATTCCCCCTCTTTGGGCGGTATGTCCTGCGGCTGGGGAAAGGAACTGAAAGCGGCAGGGGAAACGGTGGACATCACGCATTACAAGCGGTATGATACCCCCTTCTGCGAGGCGGAGTTTGACTGCGATTCGATCCGGATCAGCCGCGGGGACAGGGCTCTGCTTCTGAACATGCGCACCGGGGAACGCTCCGAACAGTAAATACAGAGGATCGAGCGATCAGGAGAGCGGAACATGGGTTTCTATTTTGAAGATGAAAAAAGCGCGGCTGTAAAGTGCGGGGGAGATATCAGGAAGATCATCCGCCTGGCCGGCCAACGCTTTATGGAGGATAATCCGCCGGAACCCTATGTGTGGCGGACTTTCGACACACGGGGCATCGGCGCGGACAGGAAAGGCCGGTATCTGTTTGACTTTGATGCCCGCTTTCCGGATGCGGAAGCAGGCCGGACCGCGATTGCCTGCGCGGATCTTTACTGTCCCCGCGAGAAGGGCAGCAGGTTCAACCTGGGCTGTACCTGCCCCGCATCCGTGTGGCTGAACGGTGAAAAGGTGTTCACATCTTCCGGCGCGGATGAGCGCTCCGGCGAGGCGCAGACCTTCTCCGTATCTCTGAAAGCGGGGTACAACCGCTTCGTGATCACGGTCGAAAAGACTGTCATCGGCTTCTCCGCATTCCTTCAGAACGCGATGCCCCAGTGGGAGCCCTGCAACTATTACATGCCCTTTGATGAAAGGAACGGCGAGGCGGGATTTCTCTGGCGGCTGTGTGAAAAGGGAGAGACGATCCCGCCGGCGGATGCCCTGAGAGGGGATCACGAAGAAGGTGAGTGGCTGCCCCGGAAGGAGAGCGTCCCGCTGAATGAGGAGGGGATCTTCGCGTCGCTGGCTCTGTCCGGAGGCAGGGAGATCACAGTGACCGGCACGCTGGCTGAGATCCGCGCGGCCTTCGCGGCGCTGCCTGACGCGTGCCCGCCGGTGCCGGTGAAAGGGCGCTGCACCCCCTATCTGGTGCTGGGGCCGCTTTCCGGCAAAGATGTCCATATCGCCCCGCCCGGCAGAGTGACCCATGACGGCGAGGATATCCTTGTATGGCGTCCGGATATGGAGGGCATGGCCCTTCGCCCCTATGTGGAATCCTTCCTGTTCGGAAAGTGGAAATATCCCCTCGGGGTCACTCTTTACGGCATGCTGGAAAGCGCGAAGCTGCTTTCCGATGAGAAAATGGCGGACTATGTGAAACAGCATGTGCTGCAGGTGACCGGTATTCAGGAATACGCGGAATATGACACCGAGTGTTTCGGCTTTGCCGGGGTCAATCAGCAGATCTGCTGGCTGGACGCTCTGGATGACTGCGGTTCATTCGGCTCGCTGATGCTGCAGTTTGATAAAGAAGGGAAAAACGCCGATATCAGCCGTCTGGCTGACAGGATCGCCCGCTATATGCTGGAGGAGCAGGTGCGGGAGGAGCACGGCGCTTTCTGCCGCAGAGACCGCACGATCTGGGCGGACGATATGTATATGAGCGTGCCCTTCCTCTGCCGGTATGCCGAGCGGACCGGGGACACGGCCTGTCTCGATGCTGCCGGCGAACAGCTGCTTCTTTACCGCAAGCTGCTGTTCATGCCGGAAAAGGGAATGATGGCGCATATGTGCTGTATGATCCATGACAGGAATAACGGCATTCCGTGGAGCCGCGGGAACGGCTGGGTGATCTTCGCCCTCAGCGAGCTGCTGATGCGCCTGCCCGCCGGGCATCGGCTGCGGCAGGAACTCATTTCCTTCTTCCGTGAACTGACGGAAGGGTATCTGCGCGTACAGGGGGAGAGCGGGCTGTGGCATCAGATCCTGGATGACCCGGAAAGCTATCCGGAAAGCAGCGCGACGGCGATGATGATCTGCGCCTTCTGCAGGGGGATCCGCGGCGGCTGGTATGATGACGGCCTGTCTTGCAGAGCGACCCGCGCCGCGGAGAAAGGCTGGATGGGACTGACGGAAACCGCAATGGATGAGGGAGGAAACCTGTTCGGCGTGTGCCGGGGCAGCGGCTTCTCCTTCTCGCGGAACTACTACCGTTCTTTGTCCTGGAACTATAATGATACCCACGGGATCGGGATCGTCATGCTGGCAGGCTGTGAAATGGCCCGTACCGTCTCCTGTATGGCGGAACACTGAACTTTCCGGGACTGTCTGAGCCGCGCTTTTCACGGCTTGACGGAGGGTGAGAAACCGGTCATACAGCGCATTTCATCGCAATAATTGCGATTATGAAAGCAAAAAATGCACATAATAGTGCAAGATATTCCGTCAGCGGCGATTGACGCGTTTGACAAGATATGATATAATTTTTCAACAATAGGCAGGTTTAAGCTTCTATTGCATTTATTTGCAGTTGATCCGTATACCGCACCGAAAGGAAGATGCCCGTATGAAGAAGTCCAATCTGATCGTGAACATCGTTGGTCTTGCACTGGTGGCGTTCGTCATCATCATGCTGTTTGTGCCCTACTTCAGCTATCCGCCTGAAGTAAAAGCCAGGGATCCCAAGGTCACCGGCATTGTTTCCGGCGAACTGCTGGATACCGTGACCGCTGTGAAGGATAACCTTCCCAAGGAATCCTGCTCCATCGCTTTCTACGCCTGGCGTCCGAAAGAAGCCGGACAGGTCATTGATTATGTGGCGAAACAGTATCCTGATCTGACGGTCAGCAACGGCTCCTTCGCTATTCCTGTCGCCGCCATCATGCTGTGCGGACTGGCCGCGATGATCTTCGGCGTAATCAAGATCAACAAAAAAACGCCCTCTATCCTGTTCCTGCTCTTCGGCCTGATCTGCACCTGGGCGTTCCTCTATATGAGCCCCCTCTGGCTGGGAAGTTTTGCCACCCTGCTCTTTATCGTGTCTCTCGTTATCACCGCGGGCGGGCTGGTCTATACCGTTTCTTTCCTGAAGGAAAAGAGCGGCAGCGAAGTGTTCAATCTGGTGGGCAACCTGCTGTGCGCTGCCCTGCTGATCGCGCTCATCTTCGTTATGTTCCCCAATACGCATGAGGGCACCTTCCTGACCTTCACCACGATTGATTCCGCGGCGGATGCCGGAGCCTCCTGGAACTTCTTCGGAAGCCCCCTGCTTCTGCTGATCGTATCCGTGATCGTGCTGGCCTTCAGCCTGTTCAAGTGCAACAGGGCATGGCCCCTGTACGCGCAGCTGGTCGCCGGTCTGCTCGGTATGATCACCGTTCTTAGCAATCCTGTTTTCAGCAACAATGTTTCCGCCATGGGCGCCGGTCTGGCAGCCAGCATGCTGCTGACAGCGATCAGCATCGTTCGCCTTGCGATCGCGATCATCGCGCTCGTCAACGGAAAGGCTGCTCCTGCCGTGGAAGAGGATGAGGAAACGGAAAAGGCCGGAAGAAAGCTTCATATCATCATCAACCTGGCCAGCGCAGCTCTGCTGATCGCGCTGATCATCGTGCTGTTCACCGTATCGGCCGGCGAGAATTTCCTCACCTTCAATTTGCGTGATCTGGGCACCACGCCCCAGACCAATCCCTATCTGGTCACCCCCGGCAACAAGGGCGATTTCGGAACCCAGGTACTTGCGAGCCCCGTGCTGCTGCTGATCGTATCCGTGATCGTGCTGGCTGTGAGCCTGTTCAAGTATGACAGGGAATGGCCCATGTTCCTGCAGCTGTTCACCGGTGCCGCAGGTCTGTACACCATCCTTTCCAACCGCGCCTTCGAAACCAACGGCGCCGGCATGGCCATCGGCATTATCATCTGCGCGATCCTGGCCGCTGCCGCTCTGGCGCGC
>PITV01000103.1 GCA_017577285.1 Clostridiales bacterium | reverse complement strand
CCACCATGCCGTGCACTGCCTGGCCGTCCGCCAGGAAGTCATCGATCACCAGCACCCGGCTGCCGATGGGGATATAGCGTTTTTCGACCCGGACGGCATACTGCTTTTTCTTGGTGAAGGAGAACACATCGGCACTTACCACATCATCGCTCAGCACGGCGCTTTCGCTCTTCTTGGCAAACACCACGGGGATGTTGTCCAGATATCTGGCGGCGGCGACCGCCAGCGCAATGCCGCTGGCTTCCACAGTCAGGATCATGGTGGGGCGCTCATCCCGGAATTCCTCCGCGAAGGCCTCGCCCATCTTGAAAAGCAGTTCCGTATCGATGCGGTGGTTCAGGAACATATCCACCTTGGCGATATCATTCCCCATGCCCCGGCCCCACGTACGGATCGCTTCACACAGTTCCTTCATGCTTCTTCCTTCCTTCTCTCAGAAAAACACGAACATTTGCCGCGTTTACGGGTTTATTATACGGCATTTTTGAAAATATGCAAGTACATTTTTCAAATTTTCTCAAATTTTTAACATTTCGAGCCCATTCCGGCGGAAGATGCCGCCTGATTTTATCGAACTTTTGTGTTTTACTAAATTCAGTTTGCCGTTTCATGTGATATATGGGACAAGTTCTCCCCGATTGTATAACAGGGCTGTTTTCCCTGCCGCACCCGTCACAAAATCACACCGCAGCGCCTGTTTCCGCTTGTATTTGGCGTAACAATTTAGTAAAATAATACAGACACCGCCCGGTGTTTGAACACATTTGATCCGAAATGAGGAAACACCATGCTGTATGATGCCGTGATATTTGATCTGGACGGAACGCTGACCGACAGCAAGGAAGGCATTCTGACCTGTACCCGGTATGCCCTTGATAAAATGAACTGGCCTGTGCCCGATGAGGAGACCCTTCAGAAATTCCTGGGGCCTCCCCTTGTGGATTCCTTCATGCGCTACTGCGGCATGACGGAGGAGCAGGGCCGCACAGGGCTGGACTACTACCGCGAAATGTATCAGCCCGGCGGCTGGAAAATGAACGCCGTGTATCCCGGCATCCGCGAACTGCTGAAGGAACTGAAAAAGCGGGGTGCGTATGTGGCCGTGGCCACCGGCAAACCTCAGAAGAACAGCGAACGGATCGTGGAGTATTTCGGACTCTCCCCCTTCATCGACGCGCTGGCAGGCCCCGGCGAGGATGAAGCCCACGCTGATAAAAAGGATCTGATCGCCCGTGTGCTGCCTGAGGGAAAGAAAGCCATCATGATCGGCGATACCGCCGGTGATGTGAAGGGCGGCATCGACGCGGGCATCGATACCATGGCAGCCGAGTGGGGATACGGCAGCAACGCCGATATGGCGGCCCTGCGCCCCACCCTCACAGCAAAGGATCCCCGGGAAGCGGCCGAACTGCTCTGCCCCGGCTATAAAGCGCCGAAGGGCGCGTTCCTGACCTTTGAGGGAGTGGACGGCTGCGGAAAGACCACCCAGATGAAGCTGTGCGCCGAAAGGCTCACCTCCATGGGATATACCGTAGTCACCACCAGAGAACCCGGCGGCTGCCCCCTTTCGGAGCAGATCCGGGGCATGCTGCTTTCCAAGGAGGACAACGGCATGTGTGCCGAAACGGAGGCCCTGCTCTTCGCCGGCGCCCGCGCCCAGCACATCCACGATGTGATCCTGCCCGCCGTGGAAGCGGGAAAGATCGTGCTGTGCGACCGTTTCATCGATTCCTCCATGGTCTATCAGGGAGCCGCCCGCGGGCTGGGATATGACTGGGTACGGCTCATCAACCGCGCCGCCCGGGAGACCTGCGCCCCGGACCGCACCTTCTATATCAGGATGAGCCACGATGAAGCCCTGCGCCGCCGCGGCGCCGCCTCCCAGCTGGACCGTATCGAACGGGCCGGGGAGACATTCTTCAGCGAAACGGAAAAAGCCTACGAGCGTCTGTGCAGGGAGGAGCCCGGCCGCATCCTGAGCATTGACGGGAACGGCACGATCGGGGAAGTGCAGCAGCGGGTGTTCGCCGCGGTACTGAACGAGATCGACAGATAACATCACATTATAAATAAAGTGAGAAAGCGGTAAAATGTCACAGAGGATCGTTGTAGGCATGTCCGGAGGCGTGGATTCCTCCGTATCGGCGCTGCTGCTGAAGGAGCAGGGCTTTGATGTGGTGGGCGTTTTCATGAAAAACTGGGAAGAGAAGGACGAGAACGGCGTGTGCACCTCCGAAACGGACTGGAGCGATGTGCGGAACGTGTGCGACCTGATCGGCATCCCCTACTACAGCGTGAATTTCGCAAAGGAGTACTGGGACCGGGTCTTCTCCCTGTTCCTCTCGGAATACCGGGCGGGACGCACGCCCAATCCCGATGTGCTGTGCAACCGCGAGATCAAGTTCCGGGCATTTTTGGATTTCGCCATGCAGCTCGGCGCCGATAGGATGGCCACCGGCCACTTTGTGCAGACAGATGAGGAAGGCCACCTGCTCCGGGGCAGCGACACCAACAAGGATCAGAGTTATTTCCTTTACATGCTGAAGGATCACCAGCTGAAAAAGGCCGTTTTCCCCGTTGGGAACATGACCAAGCAGCAGGTGCGCGAAAAAGCCCGGGAGGCCGGCCTTCCCGTGAGCGAAAAGAAGGATTCCACCGGCGTGTGCTTCATCGGCGAACGCAATTTCAAAAAATTCCTGTCCGCTTACCTGCCCGCCCAGCCCGGCGACATGGTGACTCCGGAGGGCGAAGTGGTGGGGCATCATGACGGGCTCATGTACTACACCCTCGGACAGCGCCGGGGCCTCGGCATCGGCGGCAGAGGGGACGGAAGAAGCTTCTTCGTCATCGACAAGGATCTGAAGAACAACAGGCTCATCGTGGTGCAGGGCGAGGATCATCCCCGGCTGTACAGGCCCTGCGCCGTGGCCGAGCAGGCCACCTTCGTAAAGGAGGAGCTGCCGGAGAACACGCCGGTGCATCTCACCTGCAAGGTCCGCTACCGCCAGGCTGATCAGGGCGTGACGGTCACAAGGAAGGGCGATGTGCTGCAGCTGGATTTCGATGTGCCCCAGCGGGCCGTCACGCCCGGCCAGAGCGCCGTGCTCTATGACGGCGAAAAGTGTCTGGGCGGCGGCATCATCCGGTCCTTCGACTGAGGATGGGGCAAAAATACCGTATTTTTTCAGAAATGAATACAGCAAACGGGACCGCATTCCGCGGTCCCGTTTGATATATCCGGAACATCCGGTTCAGTGTATCACAGTTCCTGTTTGCGGGCGAGCAGCCAGCCGAGAATGATCATGATGACAGTCCAGACCAGGGAAATGACGGCATCCTGATTGATCATCTTCATGGGGACGGTCATGCTCATCAGATTCTCAAACACCCCTGACATTCCGCCGGACACCAGTTCACTCGCTCCATCCTCAGGCAGCTTGGACAGGTTGGACAGGAACGCGAACAGGTTGTAATCGGTCAGCCGCAGGGCGATATCCTTGTCCTCCAGCAGCAGGTCGATCACCTGGGTGAGCATGGGCAGGAAGCTGACCGTCACGATGCCGATGGCCAGAGCGCCGCCCACAGATTTCGTCAGCACGCTGAGGAACACGAAGAAGGCGCACAGCGCGACAGTCACGATCAGCTGGGCCCCCAGCACGGGCAGGAGCTGCACAAAGGTCATGCCGCTGGGCTCGTACAGAACGGTGCCCATCAGCCAGGCGAACAGCATGCACAGGATGCTCATGCTCACGGCGACCGCTTCGCAGACGATCAGCTTGGAGAAGAACACCTGCGTGCGGGAATAGCCGCGGGCAAGGATGTTCTTGACAGTGTGATTGAAATAATCAGAGGTGAAGATCAGCGCGATCAGCACCGCCAGGATGGTGGCCACCTCGCCGGCATTCAGCGCCTTCACGATAAAGATATCCGCCGTGCAGTTCACTGAAAGGCCGAATGTTCTGAGGAAATCATCGGCATTATTCATATCTTCGAAAAGGCCGGTCAGCACATTGGGCAGAAGGATGTTGAAAAGCACCATCAGCAGCGCCACGCCCAGAAGGACATACAGGGAGATGCGGCTGAACAGTTTTCTTCTTTCAAAGCGCAAAAGTTTATTCATTTCCGCCGCCCATCCTTTCCATAAAGTAGTCCTCGATCCCCGCGGAGGCGTTCAGGATGCCTTCCACGGCAATGCCGTTCTCCACAAGGGTCCGGTTCAGCCGGGCCGCCTCATCCAGATGGGACAGGAGGATCAGCTTGTTGCTCTCCTGAAGGATCTCGGCACCGGGAAGCATATCCGTCAGTATCTGTTTCGCCCGGGCCGCGTCATCCACCGTAAAGATCAGCTTGCGGCGGCAGCGGTTCTCCAGCTCCTGCACAGAGATCTCTTCCACCAGTTTTCCGTTATTGATGATGCCGTAGTCAGTAGCCATCCGGCTCAGTTCATCCAGCAGATGGCTGGAGATCAGAAAGGTGACTCCCTTTTCCTGATTCAGCCTCAGGATCACGTCACGCACTTCCTTCATGCCGGTGGGATCCAGTCCGTTGACAGGTTCATCCAGGATCATCACTTCGGGATCGCCCAGCATGGCGATGGCAAGACCGAGGCGCTGCTTCATGCCCAGAGAGAACTGATTCGCCTTTTTCTTTCCAACATCGCTCAGGCCCACCAGATCCAGCAGGCCGGGAATGCAGGCGGGATCAGCCTTGTACAGGATGCAGAAGCGTTCCAGATTTTCCTTTGCCGTGCATCTGCCGTACAGGGCGGGCGCCTCGATCAGGGAGCCGACCCGGGAGAGCGTCTCACGCCCCACGCCCTTCCCCAGCAGGAACATTTCTCCGCTGTCGGGGAAAGCAAGGGACAGGAGCATGCGCATCAGCGTCGTTTTACCGGCACCGTTCTTGCCGATCAGGCCGTATACAGCGCCCTTTTTCACGTGGATGCTCACATCATCCACAGCCTTTTTGTCATGAAATGCCTTGTTCAGGTTCCGTGTTTCGATCACGAGATCACGGGGGGACACAGTTTCATTTACCAGAGACATGGGGCATACCTCCTTTACAGATGGCATTATATCCGATTCAGAAAAAAAAGCAAGACTCCCCGTTTCAAACCCGCCTTTTCGCGTTTCAATTGTCAAAGTGCGGAATTTTTACAGAATTATTGCGAATTGTTAACAAATTTATTTTGCCGTATCTCTGTAAATGTGATATAATGAAAAATGCCCTTTTATCGGCAAAGGGCATACCTTGCTGTGAAAGGATTTGAAAGCCTTGCAACCGCTGATCCTTGCTTCCGCCTCTCCCCGCCGCAGAGAACTGATGGGGCTGACCGGCATTCCCTTTGAGATACTGGTGTCCGAAGCCCCGGAGATCACGGAAGGGGAACCCGGAGATATCGTCAGGGAGAACGCCCGCCGGAAGGCGCTGGCGGTATGCGCTCTGCGGCCGGGCCGCTTCGTTCTGGGGGCGGATACCCTGGTCTTTGCCGGGGGAAAGCCGCTCGGAAAGCCCCGGGACCGGGAGGACGCGCTGCGGATGCTGCGCCTGCTGCAGAACGGCTGGCATGAGGTGTACACCGGCATCTGCCTCACAGACGGCAGCAGGGAATACCTGAACTGTGATGTCACAAAGGTGCATTTCGTCCCCATGAGCGAAAAACAGATGCTGGATTACATCGCCACGGGCGAGCCGATGGACAAAGCCGGCGCCTACGCGGTGCAGGGGCGGGGCGGCATGTACATCGACCGGCTGGAAGGCAATTACGCCACCGTCATCGGGCTCAACACCTGCATGGTGCGGCAGATGCTGGAAGAAGCCGGTCTGGCCTGACCGCCGCGGCGGCATACAGCAGCAGTAAAAACACCCTGTTCACATTTCCTGTTTAACAAATACAAGCAGAACGGATGAAGATATATGGCAATTATCGCTCCCGACATCGGTATTGACCTGGGAACCTCCAACATCGTCGTATATGTGCACAAGAAGGGCATCGTCATCAACGAGCCCACTATCGCCCTGCTGGAAAGAGGCGGCCGCCGGGCCGTAAAAGCCATCGGCGATGAAGCCCGCGACATGCTGGGACGCACAGCGGGGGATCTGACCGCTGAACGCCCTCTCTCGGACGGCATCATCCGGGATTATGATCTGGCGCAGTACATGCTGCATTATTTCGTAAAAAAAGCCATCGGTTCCTCCCGGCTCATAAAGCCCAAGGGCGTCATCACCGTTCCCTGCCGCATCAGTCCCATTGAGCGCAGGGCCGTGCGCCAGGCGGCGATCAGCGCAGGTATCCGTTCCTCTCATCTGGTACTCGTTCCCAAGCCCTTCGCATCCGCCGTCGGAAGCGGCCTAGATGTGTTTGACCCGACCGGCTGCATGATCGTGGATGTGGGCGGCGGCACAACAGAGGTGGCTGTCATCAGCATGGGCGGCATCGTCATCAGCCGCTCCATACGTGTGGGCGGCATGAAGATGGATGAAGCCATCGTTTCCTATGTGAAGAGAGAATTCAATATGCTCATCGGCGACCGTACCGCCGAAAGCGTCAAGCTGGATCTGGGATCCGCCCTGCCGCTGGAGGACGAGCGCCGCGTCACGATCCGCGGACGCGATCTGATCACCAATCTGCCCCAGACCGCCGATCTGACCAGCACTTCCGTATACAATGCCCTGCAGGATCCCTGCCGGGCCATCCTCGCGGCGATCCGCTTCGTTCTGAGCAACACCCCGCCGGAACTGGCAGGCGATATCCTGCGCTCCGGCATCTACCTGACCGGCGGCGGCGCGCTGCTGTTCGGCCTGGACCAGTATATCGCCAGCGAACTGGACATTCCCGTCCGTCTGGCAAAGGACCCCGCCCTTACCGCCGCTCAGGGGGTCGGCCAGATTGCTGAGCACATCGAATATCTGGACCGCATCGGCAAGAGCAATTTCATGAGGGAAGATCTGGAAGAAAAGGAAACTTGATATGGCCCGGAGATACAAGGACAAGACCCAAAAAACAGAAAAGGCCAGACCGGTCGCGGAACCCCGGCGCAGAAACGACACAGGCACAGAGACAAAGCCGAAAAAAGGGCTTTCCTCTGTGGTGCGCCGTATCTGCTCCATCGCCGTCATCTCCGTTCTGACCCTGATCGCCGCATCCATGCTCCTTTCGGAAGTGCTGGGATACGGTTTTCTCGGGCTGCCCCGCAAGATCATCCGGTCTGTCCTTTCCCCCACCGAAACAGTGTTCTCCACGGTCAAGGACGCGGTCAGCGAATACCTGCGCACGCTGAAGCTGCGCGGCAATATAGAAGATGAATACAAAAGGCTGCTGGAGATCAACGAGGAGCTGCGCAATGAAAATGCCGTGCTCCATGATTACGAAAGCCGCAGCACGGAGCTGGAGGATCTGCTGGATCTGAAAAACGATTTCCGCGAGATGGAGCCTCTTGCCGCCACCGTGATCGGTCACAATACGGGCAGTTATTTCTCCGTGCTCACCCTGAATGTCGGCTCAGCCGACGGCGTCAGGGATTTCATGGCCGTTGTGGCGGATGGCGGTCTGGTGGGCTACACCTATGATGTGGGCGTCAACAGCTGCAGCGTGCGCTGCATCATCGACAGCTCCGCCACTGTTGCCGGCATGCTGAAGACCAGCCGGGATCAGGGTTCTGTCAGCGGTACGCTTTCCATCGACGGCACCGCCATGTGCCGCATGTACTATCTTCCCGATACCAGCCTTCCCCGCCCCGGTGAATATGTCATCACCTCCGGCGTAGGCATGGAATTCCCCCAGGGCATCCCCATCGGCGTGGTGCGCGAAAGCACCCGCGGCCTGGACGGTACCAAGAGCTATGTCGTTCTGGAGCCGCTGGTGGATTTCCAGCATCTGGAATATGTGCTGGTGCTGCTGTATCAGCCCTCCTACGCCGAGGAAGCGCAGAACCGTGTCTCCTCCTCCCAGGCCACGCTGGTGCCCATGGCCACAGCCTGGCCGCTGCCCACCTTCCAGGTGGGAGCCGGAACCGGATTCTCCACGCCCTCCCCGACGCCCTCCGGCCTGACGCCCACGCCTTCACCCA
>PITV01000102.1 GCA_017577285.1 Clostridiales bacterium | reverse complement strand
CGCATAGGCTACGCCCGCGCGGGACGCCTGGTGGATGAGATGGAGAAACGCGGCATCGTTGCCAAGTCGGAGGGGAGCAAGCCCCGCAAGACCATCATTACCCGGGAACAGTATATGCAGCTGTACGGTGATGGGGATTCACCGGAAGAGTGATCTGAATATATGCCGGCAGGGCGAAAGCTCTGCCGGCTTTTTGCTTACTGTTATCCGGAAAAAATGAAAGCAATCACAAGATGAAGATGTATTTTTCAGCAAAATGTACAGCACGACAGGAAAAATAAAGAAAATCAGCATGAAAACACCACAAAACAATTAAAACATCAATAAATATGCATAATAAATGCCATACATACACCACATTTGCAAATGATCGCGATTTATGAAACAGACCATATGCTTTTTCTGTTGCCTGTCCGCCAAGTGTACTTTTTATTGAAGAACGAAAATGTCCATAAACAAAACGAAAAATGCTATGTTACTTTACACTGCCGGGATATATAATAAATCCGTGAATGTAAGCGGTTACAATGCCGGTTTGAAAGAGCGGAGGCATCCTGATATCCGATGAATAAAAGGCGTTCTCTGGCGTCATACCGTATGATAGATCTGACACTGTTCGCGGCGATGACGATCGTGTTTGAGGGGATCATCTCCAAACTGAACAGTACAGGCCTGGCCTGGTATTCCGTGTCGCTGGCGGCGGCGATCGTTTCTGTCGTATATATGCGATGGGGTCTGTGGGGGATGATCCACGCTGTTCTGGCCGGATTCATCCGCTGTGTGTTTTCCTATAATATCGTGACCGGCTGGTATCACTATGTGATCTTCATGGCTGGAAACCTGCTGTCGGTGCCGGTGGTGTTCATTACAAATAAGATCGGCAAGGACAAGGTTGCCGGAAGCAGGTATCTGTACCTGGTCATTGCCCTGTGTGTACAGGTGCTGATGCAGGCGGGCAGAGGGATCATCAGCCTCTGCTTCGGGGTCACTCCCGGAGAGGCGGTCGCTTATCTTACCTGTGATTCCCTGTCGATCGTCTTTACACTGGTGATCATGTGGATCGTTCACCGTCAGGACGGACTGTACGAGGATCAGGTGCATTATCTGCGCCGTGTGCAGAAGGAAGAAGAAAATGAAAGGGGGGAGAGCGCGTGAAGGATACGGGAAGGGATTTTCTTGTATATGACGAGAAGACCGGTGTATACAGAGAAGACCCGGAACAGGCAGTCCGCGATGATGTTGAAAAGCATTACTGGCTGCATGTGGGCCGCACCATCCTGAAGGACTGGCGTCTGTATGTGATGCTGATCCCCATGCTTCTGGTATTCCTTTTCTGGCGTTATTTCCCCATGTATGAACTGCTGGGCAGCTTTAAGGTGTCTGATGATACGAAGGCTGTTTCCGAGCAGATGTATTCCGGCTTTTCCTATTTCAAGAGTCTTCTGGTGGGCGGATATCAGTTCACCACCATGTCGGAGACTTTCTGGCGCGCGCTGCGCAACACTTTTCTGCTCAGTTTTTACGGTCTGTGCTTCGGTTTCCCCATGCCTATCATCCTCGCGCTGTTCTTCAATGAGATCCGCTCCAATATTTCCAGAAGCATCCTGCAGGTGGCGTCCTATCTGCCCAAGTTCATGTCCACCGTTGTCATGACTACTTTGGTGGTCATGCTGGTGAAGCAGGGCGCGCTGACCACCAGCGAGGGCATCCTCAGTCAGGCACTGGCAAGCATCGGACTGATATCCAAAGAAACGGCGAAATCCGGCCTGCTGAACGATCCCGGCTTCTTCCGCGCGATCTATCAGATCAGCGGCGTGTGGGAGGGCGCGGGATACGGAAGCATCGTGTTCTTCGCCGCCATCATCGCCATTTCTCCCACCAGCTATGAAGCCGCCCAGATCGACGGTGCCAACAAGTGGGCTCAGATGCGGTATGTGGTGCTTCCCAGCATGCTTTCCACCATCGTTATCATGCTGATTACACGTATCGGTTCCCTTTTGAGCATAGGCTATGAAAAAGTGCTGCTGCTGTACAAGCAGAGCACCTATGTGACGGCTGATGTGGTCTCCACCTTCTCCTACAGGATGGGTCTGGAAGGCGGAGGAGCCGGTTCCAAGGGCATTGCCTCCGCCGCGGAAATGATCAACAATGTGGTGGGCATGCTGCTGGTCATCGGCGCCAATACCATTTCCCGCAAAGCCTCCAATACATCGCTGTATTAAGGGGGAGGGAACGATGAAAAGACGACTTGAAATATCCGAACTGATCTTCCGGATCCTCAGTTATGTGTTCCTGACCGTGTTTGCCCTGTGCTGTCTGTATCCCTTCGTATACGCCATATCGGCATCCATCAGCGGGAAACACGCGGTCGAGTACGGCGAAGTCATCCTGCTGCCGCGCAACGTGCAGTTTGATGCCTTCTCCGCCATGTTCAACAACAATTCCTTCTGGAATTCCTACACCAACACCCTGTTCCTGACGCTTTTCGGAACCCTGTGGTCCATGGGTGTGTCCATCCTGGGTGCCTATGCTCTCAGCAAAAAGAGACTGCTGTTCAGAAAGACCTTCAATTTCTTTCTGGTGTTCACCATGTGGTTCTCCGCCGGTATCGTGCCTCAGTTCCTGAACTACCTCAGCACCAAGAAGATCTTTGCCGCGGCGGGCATCGTGGATGAGAAATGGCTGGTGGTCATTGCCATGGGTATGGCGGCCATGAACATCATTCTGCTGCGAAACGCTTTCGAAGGTGTTCCCTCCGAGATCGAGGAAGCCGCCATCGTGGACGGCGCCACCGAGTTTCAGGTGCTGGCCAAGGTGTTCATCCCCATGAGCAAATCCAC
This sequence comes from Clostridiales bacterium, assembly GCA_017577285.1. Lineage (GTDB taxonomy): Bacteria > Bacillota > Clostridia > Christensenellales > Aristaeellaceae > ZC3RG03. The sequence goes on along the minus strand of PITV01000102.1, from coordinate 5,489 downwards.
CATCGCCACCGTGGCCCTGTTCTTCGCCATTTCCCGCTGGAACGGATATTTCTGGGCCAAGCAGATGATGACGAACCACAACGAATGGCCCCTGCAGGTGTTTATACAGGACCGTCTCACTTATTATCAGGACAGCGAGCAGATGGCCGGCTGGAATGAAAGCTACGCTTCCGATTCCATGATTTACGCGCTGGTCGTATGCTCCATCATCCCCATCCTGATCATTTATCCCTTCATACAGAAATATTTCGCCAAGGGCACCAATGTGGGCGGTGTGAAGGAGTAAGAGATGCCGCGTTCTCGCGGCGCAAAGCATCGTGACCCTCTCCGGAGGTCCGGAGTCTGAATATTACGGCTGTTGAAGACAGACCGTAAAAAATAGGAGGAAAAACCATGAAGAAACTCACCCGTGTTCTTGCTGTGATGCTGGCTGTCATGCTCATGATCCCCGTATTCGCCGCCACAGCAGAAGAGACCCTGCTGCCCTTCGCCGCCGGCACTGTGCTGCGTATGGCGACCGGCTACAACAGCGCCAAGACCGGCCTGTTCTTTGACGCCGATACCGCCGGCGACGGAATCACCCTGGCCGACGGCAAGACCTATCACTCCGGTGATCTGAAGCCCACCTGGGTCGCGATCCAGGACAAGCTGGGCATGGTGTTTGAAGACAAGTACCAGGGCAACAGCACTTCCAACGAATTCAAGTTCTGGAAGGATCAGCTGGACCAGGTCGACATGGTGAGCGGCACCGCTTCCGCTCTGTCCGAGAACGGCGAAGCCGGCAAGATCGTCAACATCGCTGAATATCTTGATCTGATGCCCAACTTCGCTGCCTATCTGGAAGGCAACCCCATCGTCCGCCTGTCCATCACCGGCAACGTGGAGACCGGCGCCATCTACTTCAGCCCCTATTTCGACGGTGTGGATGACATCGAGCGTATGCCCCTGATGCGTACCGACTGGGTCGAGATCCTGCTGAACGGCGAGGGCGAATTCACCGCTGAAGCCTGCAATGTGCTGGCTGCTCCCGTTTATACTCCCTACATGCCCACCGAAGGCAAGGTCGAGATCGATGTCGTTACCAAGGACGGCACTGCTGTCGAGACCATCGCCAAGAACTATGACGCCGCCGGCAACATCATTGCTCAGATGAACGAAGCCGGTGAGATCGACGGTGTGACCGCTGTCAACATGCTGCGCACCTACATCGATGTGGCTTATGACGGATATTACGGCACCAACCGCGCCGATCTGTTCATCGGCCAGAACGCCGCTTGGGACGCCGATGAACTGGTAGCCCTGCTGCGCTGCGTCGTTGCCAACCCCCAGACTCTGAACGGAACCGACAAGGTGCAGGGCCTCTTCTCCCGTGAAGATGATAACAACCAGCGCCGTATCGATATGTTCCGTCTGGCCGGCACTCTGTTCGGCGTCCGCGGCCTCGAGTCCCGTCAGGATTACCTGTATGTCGGAACCGACGGCATGCTGCATGACGGCCGTCAGGAAGTTGCCACCTATGAAGCTCTGGCCCGTATGAACGCCATGGCTCAGGAAGGCCTGATCTCCGAAGCTTTCCTCACCGGTGCTTCCGAGAAGACTGCCACCTACCTCGAGAATGACATGGGCTTCATGCATTATGACTACAACCAGACCCAGACCATCCTGAACAACACCAAGCTGGACACTGCTGCCGGTGAAAAGTACATGGCTGTTATGGTTCCCGTGGCCCGCTGGTTTGACGGCACCAACGAAGAGGGCGTGTTCATGCGCTTCACCGAGTCCTGGCGCAGTGTGAAGACTGACGGCTGGGGAATCTCTGTTGCCGGTGTCGGCGATGATCAGGACAAGCTGTATGCCTGCCTCGCCTTGATCGACTTCGCTTATTCTCCCGAAGGCCAGATCCTGATGAGCTACGGCCCCGATGCCTTCATCAAGACCAATGACGACGGTTCCTATGTGACCTTCAACTTCAACGGCAAGGAAATGCCCGTGATCGCTGACGCTACTTTCGCTGAACTGTGGGCGAAGGCCGGCGGCAACTACACCAACTATGCCCGTTATTATCTTGGATCCACCCTGTCCTTCGTGAAGAGCCAGGCCTTCGAGTATCAGTGCACCAGCGAAGTCGGCAAGGAAGGCGCCGGACATCTGAGCACCGCCATCGGCTTCGGCATCATCAAGCATCCTCTGCTGGAAGTTGCTGAGAATCCCTGGTACACCTCCGTGCCCACCGTGCTGCCCACCTCCAAGGCGGACAACGACATCCTGAGCACCTACACCGAACTGAGCGAGAGCTTCTCCGGCGGCAAGGGCGGCGTCAACTACTTCGTTGACATCATTGTGAACGGCTTCGCGGTACCCGGTATGGGCGATCCTGAAGAAGCCGCCAGCTATGTGGCCAATGATATGTACGGCGCTCAGTATCTGCAGATCAAGCAGTACGCCTACGAAGATATCCTGTCCTTCTACGAAGGAAACTGATCGGTCATAACCACAGCCGGTGACCTGCCGTCATAGACAGGTCACCGAAAGATAAGCCCTTTCTCCCCCGGGTGACCGGGGGAGAGGGGCGTATCTCATTATCAAGCCTGTTCCGGTCCGCGCCGGGACAACGGCCCCGGGAGGTCATTATGTACAAAAAGCAATTGTTCTGGCAAAGGATCATCTGCCTCGCGGCGCTTATTGCCAGCGCGTTGGTTTTTGCGTACTCTCTGGGCATCATGACCGATCTGTATGACCTGTTCGGGGGTATGGATCTGAACAAGGCCTCCGATTCCCGCCGTGTGGTGCAGGGCTTCAAGATCTTTTACGACATGCAGCCCTTCAACCGGACTTTTACCCGCCTTTCCATCGTGCTGATGCTGATGGCCGTCCTGCTGTTTATCACCAATACCCATAACCGTCGCCGCTACTATATCAGCAATTACATATCCACCGGCCTGTATTTTGCAGGCAGCATTGCCCTGACTGTCTGGGCGCACCGTTATATTGATCTGTTCAGGACCGATTTTGTCACCCGCGTCGATTTCGCGGGCCTGGCTCAGTATGCCGAGAAAAACAAGTGTTACTATACCGAATCCACCTTCTGGTTTGACATCCATTACGCGCTGTTTGCCGTGCTGCTGCTCATCGCGGCGCTTCTGGCGGCGAATACAGTGCTGAAGGTGGTACTGATGAAGAAAGAAAAAGAACTGTTGAAACAGGGAGAGGAGGCCGCTGTATGATGAGCGAGGAGAAACTGATCCGCACAGACAGAATGAAATATGTCAAGAATGTGCAGTCCTCCAGGCTCTGCTATCTGGCGATCCTGCTCGATGTACTGTTCTTCGTGAGTATATATGAATCCGATGTGGGAAACTGGTATTACAGGATCCTCATCGGTGCTTCTATTGTTTACAACCTGATCTTCATGATGCTGGTATTCCTCGCCTCCGAGGGCGTGAAAAGCTACAAGATGGGCTATACCTGGGTGCTGTACGCGCTGGCGGCCATACAGATCCTCAGGGTGTTCATCATTCCCCAGAGCGCTCACAGCACTTTTATCGCCGGCGCGTCCGGGACACCGGGAGCCGCGTATACCGCGGTGAAGAGCACATTCGCGTTTTCCGCGGAAACATGGAAAAGTGTTGAGACCTTTATCAAGAAGGAGTGGGTGATGGGCAACGGCCAGTATATCCGCTGCCTGATCTATCTCATTTCCTCCGCAGTATCCCTGGCCGCGGCGGCTGTCGTGAATCATGTGAAATGCGTGTCCCTGGCCCGGCATATCCGGAATACCCAAACTGCAACTGAGGAGGCTTGAGGATGGCGCAGCTCAGTTTACAGCATATCGACAAAATATATGACAATAAGGTGCAGGCCGTCTATGACTTCAATCTGGATGTGAAAGACGGCGAGCTGATCGTGCTTGTAGGTCCCTCCGGCTGCGGAAAATCCACCACGCTGCGCATGGTGGCGGGGCTTGAGGATATCACAGCGGGCCGCCTGATCCTGGACGGTCAGGATATCACCGCAAAGCCGCCCAAGGACAGGGACATGGCCATGGTGTTCCAGAACTACGCGCTGTATGCCCATATGACTGTCTATGAGAACATGGCCTTTTCCTTGACCCTGCGCAAGGAAAACCCCAATGTGATCCATAAAAAGGTGCTGGCAGCCGCGGAAATACTGGATCTGACCAGCCAGCTGAATAAAAAGCCCGCGCAGCTTTCCGGCGGACAGCGCCAGCGCGTGGCCATGGGCCGCGCCATCGTGCGCAATCCCCGCGTTTTCCTGTTTGACGAGCCGCTTTCCAACCTGGACGCCAAGCTCCGCGGCGCCACACGCCGCGAGATCCTGCTCCTTCACAAGCGGCTGCAGGCCACCATGCTCTATGTCACCCATGACCAGACGGAGGCCCTGACGCTGGCCGACCGCATCGTGTGCATGTCCATGGGCCATGTGCAGCAGGTGGGAACTCCGCTTGAACTGTATGATACCCCGGCCAACCTGTTCGTGGCGGGCTTTATCGGTCTGCCCCCGATGAATATATATTCCGTGCTGGTGCAGGATGGCATGCTGAAAGGTAAAAACTTCACCGTTCCGCTGGACAGTGAGGAACAGTACACCCTGCGTGAGTACAACGGCAGGGAGATCATGCTGGGCGTGCGGCCCGAGGACGCGGCACTGGGCAGTGATGTGATGCTGAAGGTGACCAATAATGAAAATCTGGGCATGAACACGCTGGTGCACGGCTATATCGGCGGTGTGCAGGAGAGTGAACTGAAGCTTTCAGCGAAACTGAAAGGGTGGACGGAGTATACGCACGGGGATGAGATATCTCTGACCTTCAAACGGAAGCATTTCTTCGATAAAGAAACAACGAATGCCATCAGGAAGGATGGATGATCCATGGAAACGACCGTGAAGCAGGCAGGCGGCCGCCGGTTCGGCGCGGCGCTGAAGGAAAGAAAACGGAAGATCCTGGTCAGTCTGAAACGGAAGCCGCAGATGATCGCTCTGATCGTGCTGCTGATCGCGTTTCTGCAGTATTCCCTGCAGCTGACCGTTATTTCCAATACCACGGCGAAACTGATGCTCAGCGGTATGGGGCTTTGCGAGTTCGTCATCATGCTGTTTTCCATTCTGGGTCTTGTGTGCTTCCTGAACGCTTTTCCTCACAGGAAACCGGTGAACAAATGGATGCTCGGGCTGACTTTCGTGATGTTCATCATCGTGATCTGCGCCGATATCCGCTACCGCGCCACCGTGGTGCGCGCCACCCGCGATCTGGATGAACAGGTAAAGCTGCTTCATTTCAGCACGCTGGCGGGAAATCTGGACATCCTCTCCGTAAAGGAAAAGATGGCCGCCATGTGCAACCGGGAAAACATCATGACCGTGACGGATGAGATCCGCTATGTGGATACCGCTAAAGTCGTCATGCTGTGGAATATGATCATCAATGGCGCGGGTCTCCTTCTGACGGCGCTGCTGCCTGTCTACAGAAA
>PITV01000101.1 GCA_017577285.1 Clostridiales bacterium | reverse complement strand
GTTCATGTTTTCTGGCATTGCAGAGCCGGTAAGGGCAATGCAATATGGTGAAAAACCGTCAGAAAATATACGGATTTGTATATTCCGGCATCACAATATCCATCTTAGACAAAAATGCACATACAAACTTACAAATATTTGTGAAAATTGTCGGGTAGTTATTTTGACAATGTTCGGTTATAATAACAGTGTTAATTCCCATGCGTGAAATTTATTTCCATGGAAAATATTAAGGAGGCTATCATTATGGCAAGTGTATCCCTTCAGCACATTTACAAGATTTACACCGGTGGCGTCACCGCTGTAAGCGACTTCACCCTGGACATCGAAGACAAGGAATTTATCGTTCTGGTCGGTCCTTCCGGCTGCGGTAAGTCCACTACCCTTCGTATGGTGGCCGGTCTGGAAGAGATCAGCGACGGCGAACTGTACATTGGCGACAAGCTTGTAAACGATGTGGCTCCCAAGGATCGCGACATCGCCATGGTGTTCCAGAACTACGCTCTGTATCCCCACATGACTGTTTATGACAACATGGCTTTCGGTCTGAAGCTGCGCAAGACCCCCAAGGATGAGATCAAGCGCCGCGTGGAAGAAGCCGCCCGCATCCTGGACATCGGCTATCTGCTCAACCGCAAGCCCAAGGCTTTGTCCGGCGGTCAGCGTCAGCGTGTTGCTCTGGGCCGTGCCATCGTTCGTGAGCCCAAGGTCTTCCTGATGGACGAACCTCTGTCCAACCTGGATGCCAAGCTGCGTGTTGCCATGCGTACCGAGATCACCAAGCTGCATCAGCGTCTGCAGACCACTTTCATCTATGTTACCCATGACCAGACCGAAGCTATGACCATGGGCAGCCGTATCGTCATCATGAAGGATGGTTTCATCCAGCAGGTGGATACTCCCCAGAACAACTACGATTATCCTCACAACAAGTTCGTTGCCGGCTTCATCGGCAGCCCCCAGATGAACTTCTTCGATGCCCGTCTGGAAAAGGAAAACGGCAAAGTATACGCCATCTTCGGCGACAACAAGATCCTGGTTCCCGAAGAGAAGCTCGAAAAGCTGGTTGACGAAAGCTACATCGGTCAGGAAGTCACCATGGGTATCCGTCCCGAGAACATCGATGACGATCCCGATTACGTAGCCGCCCATCCCGATGCCACCATGAAGGTGCATGTGGAAGTGACCGAGCTGATGGGTGCTGAGACCTACCTGTACTTCACCACCTCCGGCAAGGAAGACAACGTGATCGCCCGTGTTGACCCCCGCACCAAGACCCGCACCGGTGATGACACCGTGGTCGCTCTGGACACCACCCGTCTTCATTTCTTCGACAAGGACACTGAAGAGACCATCCTCAACCGCTGATAAGTTTTATACAGGGCTGCTCCCCCGGGGGCAGTCCTTTTCTTATGCGCGGAGGTGCTGTATATATCATTTATTAGTATATTAGTATAAAAGAAGACCTGTCCTGAACGGCAGGTCTTTATAATATGCTGTTTCAGCAGAACAGCCGGTGACGGGTCGGATCACACACTGCCGCCGACGGCTTTTCTCAGCAGCCGTGTCAGTTCCTCTTTCACGGCGCCGTTCGTACGCGGATCCCGGTCTTTATCCCAGCGGGCCTTCAGCTCAAGCGCCCGGCACGCTTCCTCCCTTGTGATGTGCCCGTGGCCCACTTCGCTGTCAAGCCACTGGGAAAAGGTGCCGATCCAGTCCGCGTCATAGCCGATATCTTCCGGGCAGCGTTCGATCTTTGAAAGATCCAGCCTGTCATAATACAGCCGGTAGCTGCTGGTTTCCGGCGTGTCCCCGGACGCGATCTTCACCTCAAAGACCGGATCGATGTTCAGCAGCCCGTATCCCGCCAGAGGCCCGTTTTCGTTCCTTTCCACCAGTTCCCTGTGCACAGATGCGTATACGATCTCGCAGATGTAGTTGGTCCATCTCGCTCCCAGCCGGTGAACATGCAGCACTTTTGCCTCCAGATTGATGGGGCATTCGGCGATCCCGCAGGGCTTCACGACTGTCGAGGGCAGGGGAGTGCACCCCATTACATCGATCTCGCTGATCCCCTTGGGCAGAGGGCATCCGGCGATCCAGCTCTCACGCACCATGTTATGGCCGAAATAGCTGATGACGCATTCCTTCACTTCCCGCAGGTTGGCGTACCCCTGCTTGATCCCGTCCTTCCAGCCGTTTTTGTCCAGATCCCACTCCTGCGCGTCTGTATGAAGATTGGACAGGGTGAAGGAGAAGAAATTGTGGGCGATGCAGGTGCCCATGGTGACCGGGGTGGTATTCATATTGCCCAGAGCGTCACAGGTGGTAACGAAATATGCCGCCTGGGGCGGCTGGATAAAACGGTGATGCAGTCCGTTCATGTTTCCGTCTTCCAGAGAATATCTTACAAACTCCATATTATTCCTCTTCCGGCGGGGAGAGCCCCGTGTGCTGTCGTTTTCTACATTTTACAGAGCGTCCTGCCGACTGTCAATGCGCGGACAAGGATGTACGATTATTCTGCGGAAAATTCAAGCCCGGCATATATTTTACAATGATTCCCCGTTTTTGCGGGCGTCCCGTCTTGCGTTTTGCAGCCCGGGCAGTTATAATATAAATTGAGTTTGTATATCAACGAACGGCTCGAAGATCGAACGCAGTGCCGGAAACATAAAGATATGCGGCAGGGATGAGGATATGAAGAAAGTTGTTTCCATAACACGCTTGGTATTGAACAGCATTTTCTTTCTCGGGGGGATCGCGCTGATCCTGCTGGGAACCGGGGCGCTGGATGGACTGGTAAAGAACCCGGTCATTTCGCTGAAGGATGACACGATCGGCACCTATATCAAGGTGCATTACGGGATCGGGGATATCAGTTTTTCAAAACCGGAGATCATCCTCGGCATCCTGATCTCGCTTTTGTCCCTTACCGGCATGTGTACCAGCATCTCCATGATCTGCGATGCCCGGCTGCAGAAGAAACAGGCCCGCCAGCTGGCTGTCATGTCGAAGAAAGTGGATATGATCGCGAAGATCTGCGAGGAATGCAATGAGGAGCCTTCCCGGGATGACGGGTACGCCCCTTCAAGAGGTTTCGCGCCTCCCCAGTCCGGCCCGCTGTTTCCGGCCAATGCCGGAGCGCCGGTCTATAACAGGAATACGAACGACAGCAGTATTCCTTACTGATTTTTCTGTAAGGCCCGTGTTTTCGTGATCTGAAGGCGTATGAACGGCACGGAACTGATTGGAAAGGTATCTATGGATAAGAACGGAAAGTCCCGTCTGACCGCGGTAAAAAAACTGCTTTTCAGGACCGGCGCGGTCGCGCTGCTGATGCTGCTGACCGCGGCTGCGATATTCTGCATGTATTACCTGCACCGCACCGATGAGGACAGCATGTCCGGTGTGGACTGTGACGCGCTTGTATGGCAGTGTCCTGAGGAGGGCCGGGAAGACTGGGAGAATGTGATCTGCGCTTTTCCCGCAGATGCCGCGTGGATTGAGGAAAAGGGCGCTGAATGTCCGTATCTGATGATCGGGACTGACGCGGAACATGCCGGCGAACTGGCGGAACTGATGGAGGACGCGGAAGGGGAGATCCTGTATATCCCTCTGGATGCCGCCGCCGCGGATGCCCTGGATGAACTGGGAATGCCCCGGTGCGCCTGCGCGGATGAACGGACATCCTTCTACCTTGATATGCTGTCTTATACCGCCCCCCGCAAATACCCGTTTGCCTGTGTCATCTGTCCTTTCGGCAGCGCGGGGAAGGACGGCATGATCAATTATGGTACGGACAGTTTTGTGCAGAACGCGGCGGAATGCGATGTGCAGATCGTGTTTGAAACGGGGGGAGCGGATAACATCCGCTATGTCCTCGGCCTCGGATGCGCCGGCGTGATCACTCCCTCCGGTGACGCTGAAACGGCATTGCAGGTCATCGATGAATAAACCGTCTGACAGCAGAAGTTGCGATGCGACCGACAAATGAACGAAAAGGAAAAAGTATGACAGACAAGATCAAAACCCCTGAAAATGAAGAAAAAAGAAGATCCCGCCGGGTGATCCTCAGCGTTTCCGGTTCGGTGAAGGGTGACGATGATGATTCCATCCGCCTGATGACCACCGGCCTGCTCACCGGCAGCCGGGATCACTGGAAGCTCCGCTACAATGAAACTGCACCCGATTCTGTCGAGCCGGATCATGTGACGGTAAGCATGGATGAGGATGTGGTCACCATGCAGCGGGAAGGCGCCACCAGCGCCGCCATGGTGTTCAAAAAGGGCCGCCGCTGGGAAAGCAGTTATAATACGCCCTTCGGTTCCTTTGCCATGGGTGTTTATCCCACCAGGGTGCATTACACCGTGGAAAACGGGACCGGCGAGGTGAATCTGGCCTATCAGCTGGATCTGCAGGGCCATTATGCCGCCATGCACGAGATCAATATCCGTTTTGCCCCCGGAAAGGGAAAAGACAGAAAGAAAGAAAACTGATGAGGCTCACACGGAGCGTATGAAAGAAAAGACCGGTCTGAATGAGAATACCCCCGTGGGGAAGCTGTATCTTTTCCTCCGGAAACAGGCGCGGCAGGCAGCCGGTGTGAGCGTATACCGCCCGGCAAGGCCGGACGCGCTGTTTTTTTCCTATCTGCAGGGAAGAAATGGCGCTTCCGGGCAGGAAACGGAACAACTGCCGGAGGATCCCCTCTTCCGGGTGCGCGAGGGAAGAAAGGGAAACACGCCGGTTCTGCTTTGGGATGCCGATCCCGCCGCGCTCAGTGAACTGCTGGACAGGCAGGACGCGGCTGCCGTTCCCGCTCCGGACGGGCATCCTGTACAGAATCCTGCCGGGGAAACGGATACAGACCTGATCCTGAGGACCTGTGCCCGGAGCATGAGAGAGGGGACCGTTCCGGGAGAAACGCCGGAACTGGTGAGGCTGGTCATTTTCCGGCTTGCGTTTGGAGAAAAGGAACTGCTGGCCGGCGAACTGCCGGGAAGGATCGCCTTTTATCAGCGTCAGCACTGCCCGCTTTCAGCCCTGGCCTCCCGGCTGATCGACGCGGAACTGGCCGCGGCGGAAACCGCAGTGTAGATCCACTGTTTACAAACTGCTCACAAATTTACCTTGTCCCGCAGGACGCGGGATGATATACTGTTGCAGGAACGCGGAATATATCCGCCGTCTGTGAGAGCCCTGATAAGGAGTTGCTGTATGCGTCAGACTTTTGTCAAGATCCTTTGCATTCTTTGCGCCATCGTCCTTCTGCCTGTCTGTGCCGTGGCTGAGAACGGGATCACGCTGGATATTTTCCCGCAGACCGTTCGCCCCGGAAAGGCGGAGCGGTATGCCTATACCTCGCCTGCCAGCGGGGAGGTCCATATCACATTGGTGGACGGCCGGGGCCTTGATGTAATGGAACTGATCACCGGAAGCTGTGTCGCTGGCATCAACTATTTCATCTGGGACGGTCTTGTGCAGGATGCGGATCCGGATACCGGCGATTATACGCTGCGCATCACCTGCGGCGATCAGACAGCCGAATTTCCGGTCGTTATCGGACCGGCGGCGCCCTGCATCCGTGATACAGATATCTCCGTGAGCGTAGAGGGGATCGTTACTGTCAATGCCTTCTGCAGCTGCGGGGGCACGCTGACTGTTTCCGCGGATACGGACGGCGGATGGGAAACGGTATATTCCGTGCAGGCGGATGAAGGAAAAGTAACGATTATCTGGGACGGTATCCTGCCTTCTTCCGGACGGCATCTTTCCGGAGGCGAGCATACGGTGCAGCTTTGTCTGACGGATCGCGAGGGTTTCGCCGGCACAAAGCAGAACCGGATCATTGAATATCCCGCTATAGAGGATCCGGAACTTTCCGGAGGGGATGAAACAGAAGAGGACGGCCCGGGAGCGGATGAGATCATTCTGTCCGCGGATGACGGGCTTTCCTCTGACGAATCCCATATCGTATGGCCCAGCAAGGTGACAACGCCTGATGATGAAATGAATTACTGGACGCTCCCCATCGGTGTGATGGATGAGGAGGCTATCTGGAATGTGATGATGCAGCCCATGACCGTGCTGAAGGGCAACCAGACGGAGGTCTACAGGCTGCGTTCCACCCCCGATAAGAGCAGCAAGGCCAATATCATCGGGGAGATCACCTATGAGAGCCAGGGCGTGCATGTGCTGGAGACCCTGGATAACGGCTGGACCTATGTGGAGGTGTACAATTCCAGTTACGGCCCGAACTGCGCTTCCCGCAGAGGCTACGGTGTCACCAATGATCTGCTCCGGGGCTATGTCGAAACATCTGTGCTGAAAACGATCACTCCGCAGGATTATATGGGCCTGCTGATCGATAAAAGGAATCAGACCATGTATATTTTTGAGGACGGACACATCACCGGCACTTTGCTGGTATCCACCGGCCTCAACAACAAGACCCAGAGCTGGAATGAGACGCCCTCCGGCGAGTATATCATGATCAGCAAGATGGGCGGTTTCCCCGCCGGCAATCTCTGGTGTGCCTACGGCATGCGCGTGAACGGCGGTTGCGCCATCCACGAGGTGCCCTATATCGGCGATGCTGATACCCCTTCCTCCAAGCGTGATTATTCCTCCACGGTGAAGATGCTGGGCCAGAAAGCCAGTCATGGCTGCATCCGCGTACAGAAGGCCAAGAACGAGGCGGGGCAGAGCATCAAGTGGCTGTGGGATCACATGAAGATCGGCGTAAAGGTGCTGATCTGGGAAGATTCCGGGCGGTATACCGAGTATCCCGCGGATAGTACGGAGCTTTATTACAATCCTACCGGCGGCAAGTATTTCCATGAGGATCAGTACTGCAAGAGCGTCAAATCCCGCTGGCTGCCTCTCACCGCTTTCACCTATGGCGAACTGGATACAGGCGACTTCGCGAAACTGACCCCCTGCCCAAAGTGCGTCACCACCATCATGCGCAAGACGGAGATCGATGAACTGAACCGTGAAAACGGGTTCTGACCGTCAGATATATCTTTGATCCTGCTGAAGCCGCCCCTTGAGGGCGGCTTTTTCAATGCGGGTGAGGGCTGGCTGCTCCGGTCTGTGTGAAAAAACGGCCCGTCAGTGTGAGAAAACGCCGGTTGACATATCTGTGTCCTGCTGATACAATCAGCATACAGAGAACATCTGCCGATACTTGTTTTCAGGGTATAGGCATGTGTTCGGATCATGCATTGCCGGGAGGATCCTGTTATGAAAAAAGCGCTTGCCCTGTTTGTTTCTCTGATGCTGCTGTTTGTGTGCGTCGCGTCCGCGCAGGCAGTGGATTATTCATCTGATATCCGCAGCATCCACTCCAGTTTTGTGAGCGGCGATAACCGCGCGTCCTCTGCTGTGCAGCAGCAGGTAACGGCGCTTACCGCTGTGTGGAACTGCTGGAAGTGATCTCACATGAGCTGGGCGTGTCCTATTCTTCTGTGAGCAGCATCCATTCCACCTTTGTCAGCAGTGACAACCGCGCATCCTCCGCGCCCCAGCAGCTGGTGAATGGAAATTACCGCTGTGTGGAACTGCTGGAACTGTGGGCTTCCAATCTGGGTGTTTCCTATTCCACCATCAACAGTATCCATTCCAGCTTTGTGAGCGGCGATAACCGCGCGTCCTCTGCCGTTCAGCAGTCGGTGAACGGTTTCTACCGCTGTGTGGAACTGCTGGAAGCCATCGCGCTGAAGCTGGGCGTTTCCTCTTCCACCGTCAACAGCATCCATTCCAGCTTTGTGAGCGGCGACAACCGCGCGTCCTCCGCTGTGCAGCAGCAGGTCAACGGCTCCTACCGCTGTGTGGAACTGCTGGAAGCCATCGCGCTGAAGCTGGGTGTTTCCTCTTCCACTGTCAACAGCATCCATTCCACCTTTGTGAGCAGCGACAACCGCGCGTCCTCCGCCCCCCAGCAGATGGTCAACGGCCTTTACCGCTGTGTGGAACTGCTGGAAGCGATCGCCTACAGACTGAATTGAGTTCCTGCGAAAACCGAATATAAAAAACAGCCCGGACGGGGGTCTTCCATAAAACAGTATTAGCCAGAAATTCAGAAAAGGCATCTGCGTGTTGGATTGGTCAATACTGAATTATGGAGAAAAACACAATGAAATCTCTGTTTGAAGAGCTTGGCGGCACCTATACCTTAGGCAAAGATGGGATGTACTATCCGAACCTGGCGATTGAGGAAACTGATCAGCGCTCCATTGGAAAATGGGGACGGATGCACAGGGAATACCTGAAGGAGCAGTATCCGAGCCTTTATGAACGGCTCATTCTGAATAGGACTTTGGACGGGCATCTCGCCGATGCAAACGAAAG
>PITV01000100.1 GCA_017577285.1 Clostridiales bacterium | reverse complement strand
GTGCTTGGAGAGCGCGATCGCGCTCGCCTCATCCCCCGCGTCTCTCGCCTTCCGCAGGTAGCGCATCATGGCCGGCAGATCTCCTGCCTGCCTGTATTCACCGGCGCGTCTGCGGAAAAAGGCGGCATCCTGCCGGAAATCGATCACATTGTCTTTGCTCATTCTTTCTCCAGAGAAAACCCCGGTCAGCGGGTGGCACGGGCCAGAAGATCCTGCAGCTGTTCTTTGGTGAATTTATGGGCGGCGCGGCAGAAATAGCAGGTCAGTTCCGCCTGTCCGTCCTCCTCGATCAGCTCGGTCAGCTGCTGACGGCCCATGGCGATCAGCGCCTTCTCCATCTTTTCACGGCTGCAATCGCACTGGTATTTCAGCGGCTCCTTGTCCAGGATCTGCAGATCCATGCCGTCGAACCAGCGCTGCGCCAGCGTCTCGAGCGGCATATCCGCCACCTCGCGGCTGATGTAGAAGAAGAAGGGGGAGCGGGCTTCCAGCATGTCGATCACTTCATCGGAGCAGCCGGGCATCGCCTGCACCAGGATGCCGCCGGAGGACAGGCAGTAGCCGTCCTTCACCAGACATCCCAGGCTCACCAGGGACGGCTGCTGTTCGCTGGTGGTGAAGTAGGAGGCAAAATCCTCCGCCAGTTCACCGGATACCAGATTGGTCTGTCCCACATAGGGCTCCTTCAGCCCCAGATCCTTTACGACGGTCAGGCGGCCTTCATGGCCCACCAGCCCGCCCACATCCAGATGTCCGTCCTTTTTGAGGGGCAGGGAGACCTGCGGATTGGCCATGGTCACCTTGATATTGCCGCCGTGGGCCACACAGGTCATTTTGCCGCCGGGGCCGTCGCCCGCCACAGTGACGGTGACGGAGGCGGATTTATCTTTCATCTGCACGCCCAGCATGGAGGTGGCGCTCATCAGGCGACTCATGGCGGCGCAGGCCACATCGCTGGGCTGATGGATGTCAGCCATCGCGCGGGTCATGGCGGTGGTGCGGCAAAGAAGTATCCGCGCCTGACCGTCCATAACGCTCATGTGCAGCATATCATCGGGAAGATACATTACGTTTTCGTTTGCCATGACAGATTCCTTCTCTCTTTTGTCCCCCTGTATCGCGGGACGTTTCTGTCAGCGTTTGCCTGCGGTTCACGCGAGCACCGCGCTGACAAAGATCCGTTCATCCGTTTCACCGGGAGCTTCATTTTCCCTGCTTCCCGAAAAGCGGACATCCCGGAAACCGCATTCATCGAGCCATGCCCCGATCTCGGCCTCTGTATGGGCGCGCTGGGTCTGGCATTCCCGCACCCGGCGGAAACCGCCGGAGGGGTCTTTGATGAAGATGCACAGATCCAGATCCACCAGACGGCTTTTTCCGTGCCAGGTGTTGGTCCAGATATAGGCGGCATCCTCCTCGTCCAGGGTGAGGGTGTTGCTGCCCAGAATGTGCTCCAGCTTGTATGCCGAGGAAAAATCCATCAGCAGTTTTCCGCCCGGTTTCAGACAGCCCGCGGCGCTCGTGAAGAACGCTTTCACGCTCTTTTCATCGGTCAGATAATTGATGCCGTCACAGGTGGCGAGGACGGCGTCCTGCCGTCTGGCGGTGGTCAGCTTCCGCATATCCTGCCGGATGAAAGGGATATCTACCCCCGCGCTCCGGGCCCGGACCATTGCCTTTTCCAGCATATCCCCGCTCAGGTCGACACCGGTCACGGCATATCCCGCGCGGGCCAGCGGCACGGTGATGGCGCCTGTTCCGCAGGCGCATTCCGTGATCCTCAGGGGCGCGGTGCCCAGCATGCGGGCATAACGCGCGGCCCATGCCTCATAGTCCACATCCCGCATCAGGCGGTCATAAACATCAGAAAAATCGGTATACATAAACGCTTATTCTTTGTTTTCGCTTTCGCTCCCGGTCTCTTCGTCATCGTCATCGTCATCCGTTTCCACATTCAGACCGCGGTTCACGACAGCGCCGGGGATCTTCGTGTTGACATATTTGTCAAACACGCCGTTGGCATAGCTGGCATGGCAGAACCGGGTGAAGGCGTTGCCGAACAGGATATAGTAGGCCATGATGATGAGCAGCACATAGATGATGGTGGAGGGGAAGAACCAGGCTACCAGCGCGCCGATGATCACGGGCGCCAGCGTGCACAGGCGCAGGCCCAGCACCATGGGCAGCCGTCCGGCGGCCAGAACGAGGCTGTTGCGGATCAGTCTGCTGAAGGAGAGCTGATATCCAACCATGCAGGGATAGGCGAAGGCCAGGCCCAGGAACCAGGCCAGGCTCAGGCACAGCAGAAGGCCGAAGGGGATGAACCACAGCAGGCCTGTTCCCGTGCCGCCCGCGGATTCTCCCATGCCCCAGTACCAGATCAGCGCCGTGGGCATGAAGACCGCCAGCAGGCCCGACAGGGTGGAAACACCCAGTCCCTGCTTCCAGTTTTCCTTGACGGCATCGATAAAATCGCTCCAGATGAAGGCGTGCTCATCGCGTGACCAGTTGCGGCAGATATGGGCCATGCCTGCCTGAACGGGGCCGGTGATCATGATGCAGGGGAGCAGGAGCAGCAGCATGCTGCCCGTAAAGCCGCTCCAGAAGCCTTCTGTGCGGAACAGATCCATATTCAGCAGGAAACGGTTGTAGATCAGACTGCATTCCACATACAGGGCGGAAAGTTCCTTTCCCTGCACGTTCTCCGCCACGCCGCTCCATTCATTGGCATAGGCTGCGGTCGTCACTTCATCGGGGAGCCACTCGTTCTGCTCGCTGTTATAGGTCAGTACCTGACCGCTCATGGCGTACTGGGAAAGATTGGACAGGTAGGTGACGATATTGACAGAAAAGGAGAACAGCACCACCATCAGAGGAATGAAGACGATGCAGGTCATCAGATTCAGACGGAACAATCCGCTCAGACGGATGCGCAGCATGGCGAAAAACAGCTGCCAGCGGGTGGTGGGCAGATCGCTCTTTTTAAAATCTCCCTGTCCTGCTTTTCCGTAAAGATAACGGTTCATAAAACGGCCCATAACAAAATCCTCCTTGCAGACATAAACAGCAACTTACATTATAACATAAAGGGGGAATGAATTGCAAACATTACAGCGCGCCCGGAAGCGCGGGAATGTCATCCTGCTTTTTCGCACCGGCCGCGGCGCCGGGGAGGGGGATCTCGAAGGAGAATTCGCTCCCCTTTCCGGGCTCACTTTCCAGCCGGATCGTGATGCCCAGCTTTTTCATGACCTCCCTGGCGATGGCAAGACCCAGCCCGCTTCCCTTTTCACTGTGGCTCTTTTCCGCCTGATGGAAGCGTTCAAAGGCCATTTTCCGGGTCTCCTCATCCATGCCGATGCCGGTATCCCTCACATAGATCCGGACGGCACCGTCTTCCGGTTCACCGCCCAGCGTGACGCTTCCGCCCTCCGGGGTGTATTTCCGGGCGTTGTCCAGCAGGATCGTCAGTACCTGGCTGAGACGGTCTTCATTGCTGATGACCGCGGGCAGGGGCGTTTCCGGCACATCCAGCGTGAAGGTGATGCTCTTTTCCTCAAAAATGCTGCCGTTCAGATCGTAAAGATCGTACAGCATCTCGGTCAGATCCACTTTTTCGGTCTCGAACGCGGCGGGATTGGACTGCAGTCCGCTCAGCTCCAGCAGGTCGTTGACCAGCCTTGACAGGCGGTTGGCCTCATCCACGATGATGTTGTAGTAGCGCTCCCGGTCCTTTTCATCGGTCACCAGACCGTCCCGCAAACCTTCGCCCAGGCCGCGGATGCTGGCCAGAGGCGTGCGAAGCTCGTGGGAGATGTTGGCCACATAATCGTGCCGGGTGTTCTCCAGCAGTTCCTGCTCGGTGATGTCCCGGATCAGGGCCACCCGTCCGGCGCTCTTTCCGTCCCGCTTGGGCAGGGGGGATACCGTATACTGCAGCACCCTCTCGCCCAGAACGATCTTGTCCGTCACCGCGGTGCCGCCCTTTTGCAGGGCGTTTTCCACCTTCTGCCAGGCTTCGCTGCGCTCACTGCCCAGCAGATGCCGGGCTGCAGAATTGACGAACAGCTGTCCGCCGTCGCTGCCGGCGGCCATGATGCCCTCATGCAGGCCCTCGATGACCAGCCCCAGGGTCTCCTTTTCATATTGCAGGGCGGACATGGTCTCCGCCACTGTGGCTGTCAGATAATTGAACGCGGTGGCGATGTCGCCGGCCTCGCCGTGAAGATCCTCCGGCAGTACGGGGCGCTGTCCCTGCTTGATAAGGTCGGCGGCCTCGATCAGCTGCAGAGCGGGCCGCGCCGCGCTGCGGGTGAACAGGGTGCTGATGAGGAGCACGATCATGACCAGCAGGGGGATATAGATCAGCAGTCTCAGCCGGGAGCCGGAAAAGGGCACCTCGTACAGCGCGTGGGGAAGGCCTGTCACCAGCACATAATCGCCGACTCTTTCGGCGGTGACGGCCACGTCTTCCATTTCATCGCCCGGCTCGTTCGGAAAATCGATCATCAGGATGGGCAGAGCAAGGGGGATATCCCTGCCCGCGGCGTCCGTGCCGGTATCCAGGATGCTCGTCAGCTGCTGCAGACCTGCTTCCGGATCGCACAGATATTCCGCCAGCTCCTTCGCTTCCCCGGAACAGGCCAGGATGCGCAGATCCTTATCATAAATGATCCAGAAAGCGCGCGAGGAATTGAGCACCGAGTCAAACTGTGTCTGGCAGTCGTGGGCGGTGATCTCATTCCTGTAAAAGCTTTCCGCCAGAAACCTGCCCCGCTGGTGCGCGCTGAGCAGTTCTCCTGAAAGCACGGTGGTATAGGTGCTGTTGCTCAGGATGCTGCTGAGGATCAGGGATCCCGCGGCGGTCAGCAGGATGCTGACGACCAGAACGATCAGGAATCTTTTCAGATAATGGGAATTTCTCATTCCGTCTGCTCCCGTTCCTCTGCTTTATAGCCCACGCCGTATACGGAGCGGAGCACGATATCCGCATCCTCCGGCAGCTTCTTGCGGATGCGCTTGATGCCTGTATCCACCACGCGGGGATCGCCGTTGAAATCAAAGCCCCAGATGCTGTCCAGCAGCTGTTCTCTGGTGAACACCTGCCGCAGATGGCCTGCCATCAGGTGCAGGATCTCCACCTCCTTGGGGGAGAGCAGCACGCCGGTGCCGTTGACCTTGACCTCGTAGCACCGCAGGTCGATGGAGGTGTTGCCCACGACCAGCAGATTCTTATCCGGCGCGGTCTGCATCTGGTTCATCCGGCGGAAGATCACAGCGATGCGGCTCACCACCTCCCGGGGGGAGAAGGGCTTCACGATGTAGTCATCGGCGCCCAGGGCAAAGCCCAGCAGCTTGTCCACCTCCTCGCCCTTGGCGGTCAGCATGATGACCGGGGTGGAACTGACGGCGCGGATATCGGCGCACACCTGGGTGCCGCTGCGTCCGGGCATCATGATGTCCAGGATCACCAGATCGGGCCGCATGCGGTTGAAGGCTTCCATCACCTCGCTGCCGCGGAATACAGAATAGACCTCATAATCCTCCCGCTCCAGATAGATGCGCAGGCTCTCATGGATGCCGATCTCGTCATCGGCGATCAGGATCAGTTTCTTTTTGCTCACGGTACAGCCCTTCTTTGTTTATTATTGCCGGAATGACCCGGTGAGATCATTCCCGAAACGAACGCATTCCTGTTCAACTGTATTCTATCACGCCCCCGCGCGTCAAGGCAAGCACTGCCCTTTTCCTGCCGTATTTTTCATGTGTTTTTGCCGGTTTTGCCTTTTCCCTCCCGCCGGCTGATGATATAATGAACGCGGAATAAAAGAGAGGAAAAATGTATGGATCAGATATTTTTCAACGCCCGCTTTTATGATGAGGATGACGCCCTCCGGGGCATGAGCGCCGTGCTGGTGAGGGATGGGCGCATCGTCCGTTTCGGCCGTGACGCGGAGGATCCCGGCCTTGCCGGGGACGCGCGGGGCGGCATCGAATCGATCGATATGAAGGGCGCCCGGGTGTATCCGGGGTTCGTGGATACGCATCTGCATATCCTGAACACCGCCATCACCTCTCACTGGCTGCGGCTGGAGGAGGCGGGATCGAGGGAGGAAATGCTGGAAATGGTGGCGGACGCGGCGCGGCGTCTGCCCGCCGGAGCCTGGATCGAGGGGCGGGGGTTCAATGAGGATCTGTGGCCTGTGCGTTCCATACCGGTAAAGGAGGAACTGGACGCGGCGGCGCCGGATCATCCCGTGCGCCTGTCCCGCGTATGCGGTCATCTGGTGATCGCCAATTCCCTCGCCCTGGAAAAGACAGGGATGACGCCCGGGATGGAGATCCCCGCCGGCAGCACGGTGGATCTGGAAAAGGGATTCATCACGGAGAACGCCGTATATCTCATTTACGCCGGAGGCGCTGATCCCGGCGTGGAGGACTGCAAGCGCGTCCTGCTGGAGGGGCTGGAAACGGCGGCGGATCACGGGCTCACAGGATTGTATTCCGATGACCTGACCGCCGGGGATTACGGAAAAGAAACGGTGATGGAGGCCTACCGCCAGCTGAACGCGGAGGGAAGGATGCCCGTGCGCGTGGTGGAACAGTGCGCCCTGGCCACGAATGAGGAAATGGATGAGTTTATCGCCCGCGGGCACACCTATCTGAGCGGGGATGACTGGTTCAGAACGGGCCCCCGCAAGCTGTACGCGGACGGAAGCCTCGGTGCCGCCACCGCCTGGCTCGGCGTTCCCTATGCCGACCGGGAGGAAACATACGGCGTCCCCGTTTGTACGCGGGAGGGCCTCGGAGAACTGTTCGTTCATGCCCATGAAAAGGGATTCCCCTGCATCGTGCACGCGATCGGGGACGCCGCGGCGGAATGCGTGCTGGACGCGGCGGAGCAGGGCAGGGCGCGGGTGCCCGGCAGTGAAGACCTGCCCGACGGCATCGTGCATTGCCAGATCACCACGGAGCATACCCTGAAACGCATCCGGGAAATGGATATCTGCGTGTATGCCCAGCCGGTATTCGCGGAATATGATCTGCATATCTGCCGGGACCGGGTGGGTGCGGAGCTGGAGCGCACCAGCTACAACTGGAGGACACTGCTGGAGAGCGGCGTGCGCATCTGCTCCGGCAGCGACTGCCCGGTGGAGAGCCTGGACCCGGCGGGGAATATCTACTGCGCGGTGACAAGGAAGGATTATGACGGTTTCCCGGAGGGCGGATGGATGCCGGAGCAGCGCCTGAGCGTGAAGCAGGCCATTGCCTGCCATACGACACTGGCGGCGAAGGTCATGGGCTTTGAAAAGGAGCGCGGCAGGCTCGCACCGGGATATTTTGCCGACTTCACCGTATACCCCGCTTCGCTGGAGGACGCGGTGCCGGAGGATATCCTGCGCTTCAGGCCGGTCATGACAGTGGTGGGCGGAAAGATCCGTTTGTGCGGGAACAGGGAATGAGCCGCGGATAACCGCATATACAAAAACAGGGCCCGTGGAAACAGGCTCTGTTTTTTTATGAGCGGCCGGCGGGAGGAAGGCAAAAGCCTTCAGCGCCAGCGCATCCGCTTGACGGAGGTATCGTTGCACAGATCGTCCATGGAATAAATATACAGGATCGTGTCCGCCTCCGGGATCATTTCCGCGGCTGTCTTCGCGTTGGCGTAGCGCACATCGCACAGGATGATCCGCTCATAATCCGCGCTCAGGAAGGGCAGGAGGCTGAGGGAGAAGGAATCGCCGTACACCAGCAGGGCGCCGTCCGCTCCGGGGGCGGAGGAGAGGATCTCCACGAGGCCGTGGTTGCCGTCCATGTAGACCGCGTAGCCGTCATAGGTGGCGGCGCGCTCCGGGAAGATCAGATGATCGTATTCGTATTCCGGGTCTGTTCCGCTGCCGCCGTATATCCGGTAAACGATATCATACCCGGGCTCGGCGCAGCGCAGGGTGTCGCTCATGAACCGCAGCATGCCGCTGCGGGAAAGGGTGGTGCCGTAGAAGGGGGCGTATTCCGTGATGACGAAATCACTGAGCTCCGCAGGTGTGATCCCCGCCTTTTCGCAATACGCGGCATAGGCCAGATACGCGCCGCTGAGCGTCCAGTGATGATCTGTCCTGTACAGCACCCGCTCGCCGCTTTCCGAAAAGACACCGTTCAGGGGGATCACATCCTCCTGTCCGTAGAAGGCGGCCAGGGCTTCCCTTTCTTCACTGTAGGCGGAGAACAGCCGGTGATCCTCATCCAGCATGCTTCCGGCGGTGGGCGGCACCAGGAACAGGCATTTCCTGCCCGCGCCTTCCGCGAAGTTCCGGAGCCTTGTGAGGCCGGAGGACAGGGAGGAGGGATTCGCCACGGGCGGCTCGATCACGGCGTCCCCGGCGGGCCAGGAGCCCAGCAGGAT
>PITV01000099.1 GCA_017577285.1 Clostridiales bacterium | reverse complement strand
CGATAAGGGAGTAGGTGGCTGATATGCCGGAGATCATTCTTGAAAATGTAACGAAACGGTTTGGCAAGTTTGTCGCCGTTGACAACCTGAACCTGAATATTGAGAGCAATTCCTTCATAACCCTGCTGGGACCCTCCGGCTGCGGAAAGACCACGACCCTGCGTATGATCGCCGGCCTTGAAACGCCCACGGAGGGACGCATCAGCATCGACGGCAAGGTGGTGTTTGACGCCGACAAGGGCATCAATCTGCCTCCGAACAAGCGTGATGTGGGATTCCTTTTCCAGAACTACGCGCTGTGGCCGCATATGACGGTGTATCAGAACATCGCGTTCGGGCTGCAGAACCTGAAATGGAGCAAGGACAGGATCCGTGACCGGGTGAGGGAACTGCTGAAGATGCTGCGGATCGAGCAGTTTGAAAAGCGCTATCCCAGTGAACTGTCCGGCGGACAGCAGCAGCGTGTCGCCATTGCCAGAACGCTTGCCCCGGGGCCGAAAGTGCTGTTCATGGATGAACCGCTTTCCAACCTGGACGCAAAACTGCGCATGGAGATGCGCACGGAGCTGAAACGCCTGCACAGGGATACCGATTCGACCTTTGTGTATGTTACTCATGACCAGCTGGAGGCCATGACGCTGTCCACCCGCGTGTGCATCATGGATACCGGCGTGCTGCAGCAGTACGCGCCTCCGCTGGAAATGTACAATAATCCCGCAAACCTTTTCGTGGCTGACTTCATGGGCAACCCCACCATGAACTTTATCGACGGGACCGCTTCTGCAGGGCAGAACGGATCGCTCGATGTGAACATCGGCGGGAAGATCAGAGGTACCATGAAATGCGCGGATCTCGATCCGGAATTTGCAGGCGGGGATGTGACTGTGGGCATCCGTCCTGAATATGTGAAGATCTGTGATGACGGCGTGTGCTCGGCGACAGTGTACTCCACACTGCCCTCCGGTATGGAAACGACAGTCAAACTGGACGCGGACGGCATGAATCTGACCGCCGTCGTATTCGGCGATGTGGACTATCCCGTGGACAGCACTGTGCGGTTCAATATCGTCAAGGAAGCGATCCTCTTCGATAAGTCGACCGGCCGGAATGTTCTGCGCGGTCTGATCGAAAATCAGGCGGCACTCTGATAAAACAGTAATTCAAAAAAGAACAGATGTCTCCGGTGATCCGGGGACATCTGTTTTGCTTTTATACTGTATCTTTATTGACAAAGCGGGGGATGCATCCATATAATATGCAGGAATCGGCGGATCAATACGCACGCGGAGGCATTTATGAGCAGCACGGTCATTCCCGAAGGATATGTTTCAAAACTGAACCTGTATGAAACGCAGGATGCGATCGAACTGATCAAGAAGACGTTTCAGGAGAATCTGTGCAAGGCGCTGAACCTGCGCCGCGTTTCCGCGCCCCTGTTCGTGGATGAGGGGAGCGGCCTGAATGATGACCTGAACGGCGTGGAGCGGCCTGTTTCTTTTGATCTGCTGGAAACGGGAAAGAATGCCCAGGTGGTGCATTCTCTGGCCAAGTGGAAGCGCCAGGCGCTGAAACTGTACGGTTTCCAGAGCGGGACAGGCCTGTATACCGATATGAATGCCATTCGCAGGGATGAAACGCTGGATAACCTGCACTCCGTGTATGTGGACCAGTGGGACTGGGAAAAGGTGATCACAGAGGAGGAGCGGAACCTTAAGACGCTGAAGGACGCGGTGGAGCGCATCGTGAGTGCCATCTGCATGACAGCGGATGTGCTCAGCTGGAAATATCCGCAACTGAAGCGCAATGTGCACCGCACCATTTCTTTTGTGACTACACAGGAACTGGAAGACATGTATCCCGATATGACCGGAAAGCAGCGCGAGAACGCGTATGTGAAGGAGCATCCCACCACATGCATCATGCAGATCGGCGGCAGGCTGAAGTCGGGCAAGCCCCATGACGGGCGCGCGCCGGACTATGATGACTGGACCATGAACTGCGACATCATGCTGTGGAACGATGTGCTGGGCTGCGCGTTGGAGATCTCCTCCATGGGCGTGCGTGTATCTCCCGAATCTCTGGACCGTCAGCTGACGATCTCCGGACATGACGAGCGCCGCTCCCTGCCTTTCCACAAGGCGCTGCTGGCAGGTGAACTTCCGTTTACCATCGGCGGCGGCATCGGTCAGAGCCGTCTGTGCATGCAGCTGCTGCACAAGGCTCATATCGGTGAGGTGCAATCCTCCAGCTGGGATGCTGAAACGCGCCGCATCTGCGCGGAGAAAGGCGTAAAGCTGCTGTGAGGCAGGGCTTCCCGGACGCGGAGCATTATGCGATGGCAAACGGCGAAAAGGCATCCGGAGGCAAATCAAAAAAATCCCAACTTTTTTAGAAAAAGTGCTTGACATCAGATGCTGATTGATATATAATTCATCTCGCCGCTTGAAAAACGGCAGTCAGCCTTCGGGGTGTAGCGCAGTCTGGTAGCGCACGTGCTTTGGGAGCATGGGGCCGGGGGTTCGAATCCCTTCACCCCGACCAATTCCCCTATGGGTGAGAGGGACAAAGTGTGGCCCCGTGGTCAAGTGGTCAAGACACCGCCCTTTCACGGCGATAACCCGGGTCCGAATCCCGGCGGGGTCACCAATCTTTTTCCGATTACAGAGGGGACATGTTCGGGCCTTTAGCTCAGTTGGTCAGAGCGGTCGGCTCATAACCGATTGGTCCGGGGTTCAAGTCCCTGAAGGCCCACCATACGGCCCGGTAGTTCAGTTGGTTTAGAATGCCAGCCTGTCACGCTGGAGGTCAGGGGTTCGAGCCCCCTTCGGGTCGCCATTTTCTCTGATCGGTTGGGTGTGCTGGTGTAGCTCAATTGGCAGAGCAGCTGATTTGTAATCAGCAGGTTGTAGGTTCGAGTCCCATCACCAGCTCCATTCCGGGTTTCCGGAAAGTACCTTTACAATCTATTTCATGGGTAGGTTCCCGAGTGGCCAAAGGGAGCAGACTGTAAATCTGCCGTCACAGACTTCGGTGGTTCGAATCCACCCCTGCCCACCAATTTGCGGGAATGGCGGAATTGGCAGACGCGCATGATTCAGGTTCATGTGTTCGAACGAACTTGCAGGTTCAAGTCCTGTTTCCCGCACCAGACAGTCTTCGGACTGTCTTTTTTGTTATTCTGATATAGTTCCGGAGAATTATGAAAACAGCGAGCATTGCAGGGATGGATCCTTTTTGTTCGCTGTACCTTGCAAACTATGCCGTCCTGTGTTATCCTTTTTGCGTAAAGCAAGCGTTTCAGGAAGAAATCATATTGCGTTCCGCAGTTGAACAGTTCCGGAGGAAAGATGTACCAGATTTTTGTTGTAGAGGATGAACTGCTGATCCGGCAGAACATCCGGAATATCGTGGAGAAACTGAGCGGCCCTTATTCCTTTTGCGGTGAGGCGTCGGATGGGGAGATCGCGCTTTCCATGATGCAGGATATCTTGCCGGATATCCTGCTGACAGATATACGCATGCCGTTTCTGGACGGATTTGAACTGATCCGGCACGCGAAAAAGATGATCCCGTGGCTGAAGGTGATCATTATCAGCGGTTTCGATGATTTTGATTACGCGAAACGGGCGATATCTCTGGACGTGGATTCATATCTGCTTAAGCCGGTGCGCGCTCAGGAACTGAAAGAGGAACTGGACAAGATCGCGGCACGGATCGAATCGGAGAAGGGACAGAGCGTGCTGCCCAGAGGCTATGACCGGGATGAGGTGGATCAGGCGCTCCGTCAGCATTTTATGCAGCAGCTGCTTTACTCCGGATCGGATACGAGCACACTGCTGGAAAAAGCGATGGCGCTCAAGCTGGATATCATCCGCTCCTATTACCGTACGGTGATCCTTCATTTTGAATGCGAGGCGCAGAAAAAACCACTGCTGCAGAGCCCGGTGAGAAATGAACTGATGGAGCAGGGGATACAGCTTTATACTTTCCATCAACCCGACCAGCTGACGATCCTGTTTTATGATAATGACGCGGAGCAGCTGAACGAGAAGGTGTATCAGTTCATCAGCGTGGCCCGGCATGCGGTGCGGGATCTGTGCGATACCGTGACGGTGGTCATGGCGGTGACGGTGGAGCGGATGAGTGCCATCGCGGGCGCTTATGCCGCGGCGGCAGATCTGCTGAACAAGGCGGGGACTTATTTTGCCGGACGGGTGCTGGACGCGGGGGACACCGCCCAGCTGGTGGCGGAATCCGCTGATTATAACGAGCCGACCGAAGTGGATTTTCTACATGAATTGAAACGAATGTCGCCCGATGACGTGCCCGGCATGCTGGACAGGATGCTGAATGGGCCCGAGAGAGAACAGTACGACAGCATGCTCGTGCGGTATCACACGCTGATCAGGATGCTGAAGGCGTCCGTACAGGTCATTCTTGACGCGACACCGGAAGCGGACCGCAAGGATATCGCGGAAAAACTGAGCGAGAGTTCTGATATTTTCTCCGCTTCCGGCAGCAGGGAGGCATTCCGTGAATGCGCGCAGCAGCTGCTGCAGACGGCGCTGAGAACGATGCGCGGAAACTCCGCCTACCTGAAGCATAACTATGTGATCAGCCGGGCGGAGGAATATGTGAAGCAGAATTTCTGCAATCCGAACATCACCCTGATCAGCGTGGCGGAGCATATCCACATGAGCCCCGCGCATTTCAGCACTGTATTTTCCCAAACTGTGGGGAAGCCCTTCATCGCGTATCTCACCTCGCTCCGTATAGAGAAAGCAAAAGAGCTTCTTGCCTCAGGAGACATGAAGCTCTCGGATATCGCCATGGAGATCGGCTATAATGAGCCGAACTATTTCAGCCATGTGTTCAGAAAAGCGGAAGGGATGACGCCGAAGGAATACCGCAACCGGATGATGTCGGATACTCAGAATCCCGCTCGTCCAGCATTTCACGGGTGATGTGTTCCCGGTCAAAGGTCTTCTCATCCACGTAGGTCTGCTTGGGGGGCATGATGCCGCTTTCCAGGGTGTTGATGATGTTCATGATCCTGGGACCGTGCAGGGGATTGCACTCCGCGACAAAACTGATCGCTCCGGACTGGACCATTTCAAGCGCCCTGTGGCATCCGTCGAAGGAAACGATGATCACATCCTCTCCGGGAACGAGCCCGGCACCGTTCAGTGCCTCGATCGCTCCGAAAGCCATGTTGTCGTTTTCTGAATAGATCACATCAAATTCGATCCCGCGGGACAGAAGATCCTCAATGATCTCCTGTCCTTTTGCTTGCAGAAAATCACCGGGCCCCTGATACACGATCTGCCAGTCAGGATGTGCCTGCATCGCTTCGGTCAAAGCGCCGGTGCGTCCCTTCTGGGCGGAGCAGCCGAGATTGCCCTGAAGGTGCACGATGCGAAGAGGCCGGTCAACGAACTGTTCTTCCATCCACCTGACCGCCGCGCGGCCTTCCTTCCAGAAATCGCTTCCCACCCAGCATGTGTACAGACTGCTGTCCGACACATTGATCAGACGGTCCACGATGATCACAGGGATCCCGGCGGCCTTTGCCTCGCCCAGCACGGTCTCCCATCCGGTCTCTGTTGTGGGGGCCAGAACGATATAGTCCACATTCATCTGAATGAAATTGCGGATGGCGGTGATCTGCCGCTCCTGCTTGTTCTGAGCATCCTCAAAGATCAGCCGGAAGCCGTTTTCCTCAGAAAGCGCCTGCGTCATGCTGCGGGTGTTGGCATTGCGCCAGTCGCTTTCAGCGCCCACCTGGGAAAAACCAACAACAACGATCTTCTTTTCATCCGGCACAACCGTACCTGCATCCTGATCTCCGCACGCGGTGAGCATACAGGTGCACAGGGCAGCCAACAGGCACAGGATGATCATTTTCATACAGGATCTTTTCATTTGGAACCCTCCTGAGATTCAGGTCGAAGAGTTTTGGGAAGACGGATGGATACGGAGGTGCCTTTTCCTTTTTCACTTGCGAAGAGAAGGCCGTATTTTTCGCCGCAGTACAGACGGATGCGTTTGTGGACATTCACCAGTCCCAGACCGGTATGCCTGTCATGATAGACACCGGCCTGAAGAGCATTGATCTGTTCTTCATCCATGCCGGCTCCGTTATCGGAAACGGTCAGCAGGATATCCCCGCCCTCATCTTTTCCCTCGATACGGATGGTGCCGATGCCCCGACGGTTTTTGATGCCGTGATAGAGGGCATTCTCCACCAGAGGCTGAAGGATCAGCTTCGGAACATAGTACTGCTTGATCTCCTCCGGGATCTGTACATCATATTTCAGGATATCGCTGTAGCGGATTTGCTGGATCTGCAGATAGCTGTTGACATGGTTGACCTCGCTTTCCAGCGGAATAATGTCTTTTCCCTTGCTGAGGGAGATGCGGAAGAAGGAGGAGAGGCTGTTTACCATGAGTACGGCATCCTCCTCGCGCCCGCTTTCGGCGAGGATGGCGATGGAATCCAGTGTGTTGTACAGAAAATGAGGATTGATCTGAGCCTGAAGCAGTTCCAGCTCTGTTTTGTGAAGGGTACGTTCATCATCGATCTGCTTTTCCATCAGGGTGGTGATCCGCTCTGCCATCTCATCGAACCCCTTGTCAAGCATCAGCAGCTCCCGGGAAGCGGTATCGACAGGGACTTTGGTAAAATCGCCCTCGCCGAAACGGGCCGCTTTCTCCGACAGGGCGCGGATGGGGCCTGTGATCTTGCGGGAGACCGAAACGGAATAGATGATGATGCCGATAAAGACAAGGATAAAACTGACGGCCGCGATGACGATGGTGAGCACGGTGCGCTGTCTGATCGTTCCCTCCAGACGCACCATTTCACGCACCTCATCATCCAGATATTCATGCATGTAGGTTTCGATCAGGCGGGTCAGGCCGGTCTCGCCGCGGATGTTCCGCTCGAGCAGTTCCATTCTGTCATCGTAGCGTTCGGTGCCCGCGATCTCGATCATGTAGCCCCGCAGGTTTTCCAGCATGTTCAGCATGCTGCGGATCCGCCATTTGTTATCCGCCAGCGTGGTGGTCTTTTCAAGACGGGTCAGCACGTCCACCGCGTTATCCAGTTCTGTCATGGGCAGATCGTCTACTGTCACCTCACTGCGGGGTCGGATCACATGGTTATACATCTCACTGTCCAGCGTGATCTTGAATTCCTTGTTGAAGTCCGCGGCGGTCTTCGCGTTCTGCAGAACAGCGGTATACTGGCCGGAGGTGTTCAGCATCATTCCGACCAATACCATGATGACCGCCAGGATCACAACGGAGAATGTGATCAGTATCCGCATGATCTGTTTGCGGATACTGGTTTTACTGTGAGCGGATTTTTTGGAAAAAATCATCAGATAGACCTCGACTGTGTGTATTGCAGCTCATGATCGCTTTCATTTTATTATAGCACAGCCTTTTTCCTTTCAACAATAGCGAATGACAGGGCAAACGAAAAAAAGTGTCATAAAGCAAAAAATATTCCATCCGTCACCGGCTGCCTGCTGCAGACCGGTAAGAAATCATAAAATACACGGAAAGAATGTGAATGAAACATTGTAAATTCTGAAATAAAATACTACCATAAAATACTCTTTTGAAAGAGTAAATAAGAGGAGGAAGAACCATGAAGAAATTTTTCGCACTGCTCGTCGCGGCTATCATGATCTGCTCTCTGGCTATCAGCGCTGCTGTAGCTGAAGATCTGATCAAAGTCGGTATCGTCAACAACCCGCCTTCTGAGAGCGGCTATCGTGAGGCCAATGTCAACGACATGAACGCTGTGTTCTGCGAAGCCAACGGCTACGAAGTCATTTCCGCTTACACCCTGAACAACGATGAACAGCTGGCTGCTGCCCGCAACATGATCACCAGCGGTGTTGACTACCTGCTGATCTCTGCTGCTGAGACCACCGGTTGGGACGCCGTTCTGCAGGAAGCTCAGGCCTACGGCATCACCGTGTTCCTGTTCGACCGTATGATCGATTGCGATCCTTCCCTCTATGCTGCTGCTGTTGTTTCCGATATGGCTAACCAGGGCAAGGGCGCCGTTGAATGGCTGCTCGCTCTGAATCTGCCTGAGTACAACATCATCCACATCCAGGGCGCCATGGGCAGCGATGCTCAGGTTGGCCGTACCGGTGCTGTTGATGAGCAGGTTGCCGCCGGCACCTTCACTCTGGTTGTGCAGCAGACCGCTACCTGGGATGAACTGACTGCCAAGGAAATCGTCGAGTCTGTTATCAACAGCGGCGCTTCCTTCAACATCGTATATGCTGAAAACGACGGCATGGCCGCCGGCGCTGTTGCCGCTCTGGATGCTCACGGCATCACCCACGGCAAGGATGGCGACGTCATCGTTCTCGGTTTCGACTGCAACAAGTGGGCTCTGCGCGAAGTGCTGGCTGGCAACTGGAACTATGATGGACAGTGCAGCCC